>JABMOP010000404.1 GCA_013204125.1 Rhodospirillales bacterium
CCGTTATGAAGTGAATATCGATTATGAAAGCCGGCTGGCCGATGCCGGGCTGGTCTTTTCCGGCAAATCCCCCGACGGCGTGCTTCCCGAAATTGTCGAAATCCCCGATCATCCGTGGTTCATCGGCGTCCAATTCCATCCCGAATTGAAATCCCGCCCGTTCGAGCCGCATCCCCTGTTCACCGATTTCATCCGCGCCGCGGTCGAACAAAGCCGGTTGGTCTAGGCCATGAACAAAGCCAATCATGTCAGCGCCGGCAATGTCACCTTCGGCAATGATCTGCCGCTTAGCTTCATCGCCGGGCCGTGCGTCATGGAAAGCCGGGATCATGCGCTTAAAATGGCGGAAATACTGGCCAAAATGGCGAGCGACCTCGGCATCGGCATTGTCTATAAATCGTCTTTCGATAAAGCCAATAGGACCAGCATCGATAGCCACCGGGGCATGTCTTTAAGCGCGGCGCTGCCAATTTTTGCCGAAGTGAAGGAAACCTTTGGTCTGCCGGTGATTACCGATGTGCACACCGCCGAACATTGCACCGAAGTTGCCGGGGTTGTCGACGTTCTGCAAATCCCCGCATTTTTATGCCGTCAGACCGATTTATTGCTCGCCGCCGGCGAAACCGGCTTGGCCTTGAATATCAAGAAGGGGCAGTTCCTGGCGCCCTGGGATATGGCCAATGTCGCCGCCAAGGTCGAAAGCACCGGCAACAAGAATGCGATGCTGTGCGAACGCGGCGCAAGTTTCGGCTACAACACTTTGGTATCGGACATGCGCGCTTTGCCGATTCTGGCCAAAGGCGGCCATCCTGTGATCTTCGATGCCACCCATTCGGTCCAGCAACCGGGCGGCGAAGGCGCAACATCGGGCGGCCAGCGCGAATTCGCACCCGTCTTGGCGCGCGCCGCCGTCGCCGTCGGTGTCGCCGGCGTTTTCATGGAAACCCATGACGACCCAGACAACGCCCCCAGCGATGGCCCAAATATGATTAAAATCAACGAGTTATCTGATATTATTAAGCTGTTACAGGAATTCGATGCCACCGCCAAAGCGAACCCGGTGGCGATCGGCTAGCCGCGCCGTTTAGGCCATTGCCAGACCAAGCCCGAGGGGCTATGTAACCGGCATCAACCGAATTTAGAGAGACTTAGCCCCCCAAGGATCGCCTCATGACCGCAATCGTCGATATCAATGCCCGCGAAATTTTGGATTCCCGGGGAAACCCGACCGTCGAAGTCGATGTGTTTTTGGAAACCGGTGCCTTTGGCCGGGCCGCCGTGCCGTCGGGCGCGTCCACCGGCGCCTTCGAAGCGGTGGAATTGCGCGACGGCGATAAATCCCGCTATGGCGGCAAGGGGGTAAAAAACGCCTGCGCCAACGTCAATGGCGAAATATTCGAGACCATTTCCGGGTTCGACGCGGAAGACCAGATCCATATCGATCGGACGCTGATCCATCTGGACGGCACCGAAAACAAATCGCGCCTCGGCGCCAATGCGATTTTGGGGGTCAGTCTGGCGGTCGCCCGCGCCGCCGCGTCGGAGGCCGGCTTGCCGCTCTACCGCTATATCGGCGGCACCCAAGCATCGTTGTTGCCGGTGCCGATGATGAACATCATCAATGGCGGCGCGCACGCCGATAATCCCATCGATATTCAGGAATTCATGATCATGCCGGTCGGCGCCGATACCTGCGCCGATGGCATCCGCATGGGCGCCGAAGTGTTCCAGGCGTTGAAAAAGGCGCTCAAAGATGCCGGTCATAACACCAATGTCGGCGATGAAGGCGGCTTTGCGCCGAACCTTTCCAGCGCCGACGAAGCCTTGGGCTTCATCATGAAAGCGATCGAAGCGGCGGGATACACACCCGGCGACGATATTGTGCTCGCCCTGGACCCGGCCTCGACGGAATTCTATGAGAACGGCAAATACGAGCTGAAGGGCGAAGGCAAAAGCCTGGATGCCGCCGGCATGGCCGCTTATTACGGCGATCTCGCCGCCCGCTATCCCATCAAATCCATCGAAGACGGCATGGCCGAAGAAGATTGGGACGGCTGGAAAGTGCTGACCGATGCCATCGGCGATAAAGTCCAGATTGTCGGCGATGATCTGTTTGTCACAAATACCGAAAAACTTGCCAAAGGCATCGAGCTGGGCGTGGCCAACTCAATATTGATAAAGGTGAACCAGATCGGGACCCTGACGGAGACTTTGAATGCAATTGAAATGGCAGCCGACGCGGGTTATCGTTCTGTCATAAGC
>JABMOP010000405.1 GCA_013204125.1 Rhodospirillales bacterium
GTCGCCGATGGCGATGGCGATAAACTAGAGGTACAATTGGCAAGGGCTTTTCGCGAAGGCCAATCTTCGATCGCCGTATTGAGGGCGGTCCTAAGACATTTTCAGCGGCTGCATTTTGCCGCCGGTTTTGTTGCCGACGGCCAGTCGGTCGGACAGGCCATGAAACAGTTGCGCCCGCCCATTTTGTTCCTCTTCGCCGATCGCTTTATCCGGCAGTTGTCATTATGGAAATTGGGCCGCATGCGGTCGGCGCTTTCTGTCCTTACCGAAGCCGAGCGCGATTGCAAATCGACCGGCCTGCCGGATGAAGCGGTTTGCCACCGGGCGCTGATGCGACTGAGCATGGCCGCCAGGCCATCTTAGGGGATAAGTGCGCATGGCCGTCAGGCCATCTTAGGGATAAATGCACATGGCCGTCAGGCCATCTTAGGGGGCCATCTTGCCAGAATTTATTGTTCGTCCGGCTTGGCGCTCTGATCGGCGCTTGGTGTGTCACCTTCGCCGCCCGCTTCTTCGATCAACTGGGCAAGATCATCATCGTTTAATTTAAGGTCGCGCGCAGCATCGAACTCAATCTCTTCGTCTTCATCCCAGGCTGCGCCTTTTTCCATTTCGGCGATGGCGTCATCGACGTTATCGGATGGCAAAATATCGTCTGAGCCGTCGGCTTCTGGAAGTCCGGAAATATCTTCAGCGGCGGCAGCGTTCAAATCATCTTCGCCGCAAAATTCTTCTGGTTGGGGATCTGCATTGCCGGCACCTAGATGGGCGCCTTCGGTCAGCCGATGCAGAATGTCGTCCAACTGGTCCAGGGTATTATAATTCAACGTTAAGCGGCCGCCGGGATCACTGAATTCAATATCCACCTTAAGGCCGAGAAAAACAGAAAGATCTTTTTCAAGCGATATGGTGTCGGCGTTTTTTTGCGGTGCTGTTTTTGTCGCGCCGCCACCGGCGGCAGATTTTTTATCTTGGCGTTTGACCAAGGCCTCGGTCTGGCGAACATTAAGGCCGCGGCGCACAACCCGCTTTGCCAATTGAAGGGGGTTGGTTGCACCGAGGACTGCCCGCGCATGACCGGCGCTCAGCTCGCCCGCATTAACCATGTCCTTAACCGCGTCCGGCAAACCGAGGAGGCGCATGGTGTTTGCGACATGGCTACGGCTTTTGCCGAGCATTTGCCCTAACGCATCTTGGGTGTGTGCGTGTTCGTCGATGAGCCGGCGATAACCTTCCGCCTCTTCCAGGGGCGACAGGTTTTCGCGCTGCAGGTTTTCGACCAAAGCAATTTCGAGGGCTTGAGAATCGTCCAACTCGCGGACGATGATCGGCACTTCGTGAAGTTGCGCAACTTGGGCCGCGCGCCAGCGCCGCTCGCCGGCAATAATCTCGAACCTGCCGGGCTGGTTGGAATCCCTTCTTACTATTATAGGTTGCAAAACACCGAGGCGCTTGATGGATGCGGCAAGCTCGCCAATTTCGGCGTCGGAAAATATTTGGCGCGGTTGATTGGCGCCAGGATGAAGCGCTTCAATCGGCGCCACTTCGCCGGGCCCGCCGGGCGCCACAGCATCCACATCGCTACCTAGTAAGGAATCTAATCCGCGCCCAAGATTTTTTCGCTTACCGTCCTCTGCCATCAAACGACTGCCTGATTTTCCCGCTTGAGAACTTCACTGGCCAAATGAATATAGGCCTGAGAGCCGGCACAGGCGGTATCATAGAGCAATACCGGCTTGCCGTGCGACGGTGCTTCGGACACCCGGACGTTGCGCGGGATCACCGTGTCGTAAACCACATCTCCGAAATAGGCGCGCACGTCGCTGGCCACGGCGCCGGATAGATTGTTGCGTCCATCATACATGGTCAGAACGATGCCCTGGATTTCCAGGTCAGGGTTATAGGCCTTCTTAATCCGCTCAACCGTGCGCACCAAATGGCTGATCCCTTCGAGGGCAAAAAATTCACATTGCAACGGCACCAATACGGCCGCTGCAGCAATCAATGCATTAACCGTCAACAAGCCAAGTGCCGGCGGGCAATCAATGAGTACAAAATCATAATCGTCAACTTGGTCGACTAGGGCCACCTTCAGCCGGTAGAGCCGTTCTTCCATATCGACCAGCTCGATCTCGGCGCCCGACAGATCCACTCCCGACGGCACAATCCACAGACCGGGTATGACGGTTTCATGGGTCGCTTGATCGAGCGACGCTTCGCCGATCAGCACATGGTAGGTATTGAGGACCCGATCATCTTGCGCGATGCCGAGTCCGGTGCTGGCGTTACCCTGAGGGTCGAGATCGATGACCAACACCCGCTTGCGCACGGCGGCCATGGCGGTCGCCAGGTTAATTGCCGTGGTGGTTTTACCGACGCCGCCTTTTTGGTTGGCAATGGCAATAATCCTCGGCGAAGCGCGCGTTTCGTTATTCGAGAGCATGTTCGTTACGTCCATGGATTGGCTCTAGCCCCTCAATGATGACCACGCGGCCGGTTGAATCCGTACCAGACGGCGTTATTTTAACCGCCATATGCCACCTTTTTTGCGATTCCGTCAATTCCTCATGTAATTTTGCGCCCTTTAAAAATACGCATTGGCCACCCGGCGCCAATAACGGGTATGCATATTCCAGAAGTTTATCCAAGGGCGCCAGCGCCCTAGCGGTAATGAGGTTGGCTTTGCTCGGGGGTTTAAAATTTTCGATGCGCCCTTGAAAAATATCTACATTTGTATCGGTCGCGCGCGCCGCTTGTCGTAAAAAAACGCATTTTTTACCGACCGATTCGATTAGGGTAAATTCTGTGATACCCATAATCGCAAGAACCATTCCGGGAAACCCGCCGCCGCTCCCAAGATCAAACTTCGGACCGGCGATGGATTTAACGGCTTCAAAGAGCTGCGCGGAATCAGCCAAATGCCGCTGCCATCCGTCGCCCATATCAGGGCCGACAAGATTGATCGAGCCCCGCCATTTGCAAAGAAGGTCCCAATAATCAGACAAGCGCTCGATTGTTTCACGTGAAACACCGGGAAGGGTATGTGTTGATTTCGGGTTTTTGGAAGCGGGTGCCATGATCCAGTATAGAACGAGAATGTTTCACGTGAAACACTTGGATTAGCTTAAGGCAAAATCTTTAAATCGGCGCACGGCCAAATTTGCGCACATGACCGAGTAAGGCGGTCAGGGCCGCAGGCGTGACGCCGGAAATGCGTGACGCCGCACCCAAAGACAAGGGCCTTTGAGCATCGAATTTTTGGCGTATTTCATTCGAAAGACCGCCAATCGAGCTATAGTCCAAATCATCCGGCAGGGCCAATTCTTCGTCTTTACGGAAGGCCCGAATGTCCCGCGCCTGGCGTTCCATATAGCCTGCATAGCGGCCCATGATTTCGATCTGCTCGGCAACATCGGGGGCCAGTTCAGCCAGTTGCGGCCAGACCAACGCAAGTCGATCCAGGTCGATTTCGGGCCGCGATAAGAGGTCCAAGATATTCTGGTGGACACCGTCTTGGGTAATATGAATTCCGTGTTTCGCGGCTTCCGATGGGGTAAGGGTAAGGGTTTCGGCGAGAGTCTTCGCGCGGTCCAGCCGGCCCATTTTATCCTGGAATTGCGCGCCCCGCTCGGATCCGACACTGCCCGCCAATAGGCCCAAAGGCGTCAACCGCATATCCGCATTGTCGGCGCGAAGGTGCAGTCGATATTCAGCTCGGGACGTAAACATGCGGTAAGGTTCCTGAGTGCCGAGGGTCACCAGATCATCGATCATTACGCCAATGAAACCTTGGGCGCGATCGATAATAAAGGCGCCATCACCGGCGGCGGCACGGGCCGCATTTAACCCGGCCACCAACCCTTGAGCGCCGGCTTCCTCGTAACCGGTTGTGCCATTGATCTGACCAGCAAGATAAAGTCCCGGAACGCCTATCAATTCGAGGCTGGGCAGCAATTGGCGAGGATCGACAAAATCATACTCAACCGCATAGCCGGGACGGATCATCACCGCATCTTCGAGGCCCGGTATGGTTTTCAACAATGCCAGTTGAACGTCGCGCGGCAGGCTGGTGGATATACCGTTGGGATAGACCGTATCGTCGTCCAATCCTTCCGGTTCCAGGAAAATTTGATGGCGGCTGCGGCCTTTGAACCGCACCACCTTATCTTCAATAGACGGGCAATATCTGGGGCCGATACTTTCAATCTGGCCTGAATACAGGGGCGAGCGATCCAGATTGGCGCAGATCAGGTCGTGGGTTTCAGACGTCGTGCCGGTAATATAGCAAGGGATCTGCGGCACCTTGATCTTATTGGTCATGAACGAGAAGGGCCGGGGCGGCGTATCGCCGTGTTGAGCATCGAGATCCTGCCAATGAATGGTACGGCCATCGAGGCGCGGCGGCGTACCGGTCTTAAGCCGGCCCATATTGAGGTTCAGGCGCTTAAGCGCATCGGCTAACCCAATCGAAGGCTTTTCATCCATCCGACCGGCCGGCGACTGGTCCTCGCCCACATGGATTTTACCGCGCAAAAACGTGCCGGTCGTCAACACAATGGACCGCGCCGTCAGGCACCGGCCGTCATCCAAAACCAGCGCGCATATCCGGCCATCTTTATCGACACTTAAATCTTCGACACTGGCCGCCAGGATTTCCAAATTATCATACTCTGCCAAAAGCGCCTGTATAGCGTTTCGATAGAGCTTGCGGTCGGCCTGTGCCCGGGGGCCTCGAACCGCTGGTCCTTTGCTTTTATTCAGCATGCGGAATTGGATGCCGGCCTGGTCGACGGCTGATCCCATGAGACCGTCAAGGGCGTCGATTTCGCGCACAAGCTGGCCTTTCGCCAAGCCACCAATTGCCGGATTGCACGACATCTCGCCGATGGTATCGGCGCGGTGGGTGACCAATAAGGTGCGGGCGCCGAAGCGCGCGGAAGCAGCCGCGGCTTCCGATCCGGCATGACCACCACCGACGATGATGACGTCATAGGCTTTGGCGGCACTGAAATTTGCTTGGTTAGTACCCATAAGGCGCTATGTAGTCGCTGGTGGGGGAGGCGTCAACGCCTTGCTTCAAACCACTCTTCGGCCGCTCGGATCGGCGCCGAGGTTGGCATCTATCGAGACCGAAATGAAATCAATATATAGTGGTTTTATCCCCATAATTATCAACAGATTGTGGATAACTCATTTCCCTATGCAAAATTCGGCAAATATTTTATCCAATATTTCTTCGACATCGACGCGCCCGGTTATGCGCCCGATGGCCCGGATGGCAAGGCGCAAATCTTCCGCCGCCAGTTCAATCTCCGGTGCGCTTGTTACGCGGGCTAAGGCTTGGCGGCATTCTTCGAGCGCCAGGCGATGCCGGGTGCGGGTCAGGGCCGGACCAGACTCCAGCGCGCATTTTTCAATCACCCAATCGGTCAGAGCGCTAAGCAAGGCTTCGATGCCGTCGCCGGTTTTTGCTGAAACGCTGATCGGCGGCGCGGCCATTTCCGACCCAATGGCAAGATCGACACCGAGATCAGATTTATTAACCACGGCGATTGCCGCTTCGTCCAAAAGCGCCAATGTTTGTGGATCGGCGGCCGGCCATTCGGCGCCATCGAAAACCACAATTTTTAAATCCGCACGGGTAGCGCGGTCCAACGCACGGCGAACGCCCTCGCTTTCAATTTCATCGCCGCCTTCGCGCAACCCAGCCGTATCGGCAAGGATGACCGGATAGCCGCCCAAATCCAAATGCACCTCGATCACATCGCGCGTGGTGCCGGCGCGCTCGGACACAATGGCGACGTCGCGCTGGGCCAAATGGTTCAGGAGGCTCGATTTCCCGGCATTGGGCGGGCCCAAAATTGCAATGGAAAAACCTTCGCGCAGCCGCTGTCCACGCCCGCCATCATCTAAATGACCGGCGATTTCCCGGTCCAATTCGTCAACCGCGCTCAGCACTATTTCTTTTAAGCCGGCGGGCAGGTCTTCGTCTGAAAAATCAATTTCGGCCTCAAAATGGGCGGCAGCGGCAATCGCGCGGGCACGCCAATCTTCGTAAAGCGCGCCAAGCGCGCCGCTCAACTGCCTTTGCGCTTGGCGACGCTGCGCATCGGTTTCGGCGTCGACCAGGTCGGCCAGGCCTTCGGCGGCGGTCAAATCCATCTTACCGTTCTCAAACGCGCGACGGGTAAATTCGCCGGGTTCCGCCGGGCGCGCACTGCCCATTCCGGCGACCGCGCCGCTCAGCACATCCGAAACCGCCCGCCCGCCATGCAGATGGAATTCAACCACGTCTTCGCCGGTAAAACTTGCCGGCGCCGGAAACCACAAAACCAGGCCATCGTCCAGTTTGTCGCCCCGCGCCGGATCAATAAGCCGAGCGCGCATGGCGGTGCGCGGCGGCGGCAACTCGGCGCCGGTCAAGGCACGGCAAATATCACCTGCCGCCGGGCCTGAGAGGCGATAAACGGCGACGCCGGCCTTACCTGCACCGCTTGCCAATGCGAAAATTGTATCGGAAGTCATTTTCCCTATCGCCGCCCTTATATCCAACCCACACACATTATAATCATTCTAATTCGCGAAATACTGTTTTCTTTTTCCTAGCCCGTGTTTATTTTAGGTTCACAATTTTCCCATAAAAGCCTAAGGATAATGATCAGTGGCGCGCAATCTTTTGGATCAGGAAACCAGCCCTTATCTCCTACAGCACAAGGACAACCCCGTCCATTGGCATCCGTGGGGCGAAGATGCCTTTGCTGCCGCCAAGGCCGCCGATAAACCGGTTCTTCTGTCGATTGGATATGCGGCCTGTCACTGGTGCCACGTCATGGCCCATGAATGTTTCGAGGCGCCGGAAATCGCCGGGTTGATGAACGATAAATTCATCAACATCAAAGTTGACCGCGAAGAGCGCCCGGAAATCGACGCCATTTACATGTCGGCCCTTACGATGATGGGCCAACATGGCGGTTGGCCGCTGACCATGTTTCTAACGCCGGACAAAAAACCATATTACGGCGGCACCTATTTCCCGCCGACGGCGCGCCATGGGTTGCCGGGTTTTCCAGATGTCCTTACCGGCATCGCCAATCTTTACGACGAACAGCGCGACCGGGTATTGGAAAACGTCGCGGCCCTCACCAACAGCCTTGAAAACGCCGCCCTGGCGCCGCCCAAACAACATGCTGGGCTTTATGATCGAAGCCAGCTCGATGCTGTTGCCGAACAGGCGCTGTCGATTATGGACCCGGTCCATGGCGGCACCCAGGGCGCGCCCAAATTTCCGCAACCGGTCTTCTTAAGCTTTCTGTGGCGGGCCTATCTTCGCACCAAGGACAAAAAGTATTTGGACGCGGTTACCCTCACCCTCACTCATATTTCAGGCGGCGGCATCTACGACCATCTCGGTGGCGGCTACGCCCGTTATTCCACCGACAAAATTTGGCTGGCGCCGCATTTTGAAAAAATGCTGTACGACAATGCGCAGATCATCGAGTTGCTGATGCAAGTCGGCGCCGCCACCGGGAATGAATTGTTCGAGCTGCGCTTGCGCGAAACCATTGCATGGGCTTTGCGCGAACTGGCCACAGACGAGGGCGCATTTGCCGGCACCCTTGACGCAGATTCCGAAGGCGAAGAAGGCACCTTCTATGTTTGGAGCGAGGCCGAAATAGACGATGTGCTTGGCCAAGCGGCGGATAAATTCAAACCTGTCTACGACGTAACCCCAGGCGGAAATTGGGAAGGCAAAACCATTCTCAACCGGCTAAATAGCCTGGATTTGCTGAATTCTGAGGCCGAAACCGCACTTAAAGTTTCGCGCGATAAATTATTGGCGGCGCGAGATCGGCGGATACGGCCCGGCCTCGATGACAAACTGCTCACCGATTGGAACGGCATGATGATCGCCGCCTTAGCGTCTGCCGGCGCCATGTTTGGGGAGGCCGATTGGATCGTTGCGGCAACCAGAGCGCTCGAATATTTTGCCGGCCTGGCAGACCAAAAAGGGCGGCTTCGTCATTCGGCGCGGGGCGGCATTATTCAAAACAATCACGTTCTTGATGATTACGCGCAGATGATCCGCGCTGCCTTGGCGCTCTACCAAGCCGCCGGCAATACCGCACATCTGGCCCAAGCCGTAGACTGGGCGCGCATCGCAAAAGAAGATTTCTGGGATGACAAAGATGGCGGCTATTTTTTATCTGGCATTGATAATACCGACGTCTTCGTGCGCACCCGTTCCGCAATTGATAACGCAACGCCATCCGGCAACGGGACCATGGCGGAAAATTTAGCGCGCCTTTATTTTCTGACCGGCCAACAAAGCTACCGTGATGATGCCGATGCGGTGATTGATCTTTTCGCCCGCCTTGCGCCGGAAAACTATTTGAACATGCCGGGCATCTTAAACGCTTTTGATTTTCTGTGCGCCTCTATCCAGGTCGTGATCGCCGGCGAAGGCGAAGGTGCCGATCGGTTGTTGGCGGCGGCGCACCGGACCGGTCATCCCAATATGATTATCGACCGGGTAGGCCCGGACAGGGATTTACCCGATGGCCACCCCGCCGCCGGAAAAGCGCTCGTCGATGGCAAGGCCGCCGCCTATATCTGTATTGGCGTAACCTGTTCTCTTCCGCTTAATGATGCGCAAAGCTTGAAGGACGCGCTTGGGCAATTGTAAACTCAAATTATGCCGCATTTAAGCCTCCTTAGCCCAACCGGGCCGCTGACCGTGTTCGAAGACGCGGGCGCCCTTGTCGCCGTCGAATGGGGGCGCGCCGATAAGGGGGCCGAAACGCCCTTGCTGGTTGAGGCGCGGCGCCAGCTAAACCAATATTTTGACCGCGAACGCCAAGTGTTCGATTTGCCCCTGGCCCCGCAAGGCACAGAATTTCAGCGCGCCGTCTGGGCCGAAATGAGCAAGATACCCTACGGCGCGATGGCAACTTACGGCGAATTGGCAAAGACACTTCATAGTGCGGCGCGGGCCGTCGGCGGCGCCTGCGGCAAGAACCCGATCCCCATCATTATTCCGTGTCACCGGGTGTTGGGACAAGGCGGCCGCATGACCGGATTTTCAGGCGGCGATGGCATATCAACTAAAAGTGCCTTGCTGCAACTTGAAGGGACCATTATTTGATGAGGCAGAACACAAAATTTAACGAGGGGAAATTAAAATGACCAAAGCCATACGCATCCACGAACACGGCGGCCCGGAAGTTCTTAAATGGGAAGACGTCGAAGTTGGCGATCCCGGGGTAGGCGAAGTGCGCATCCGCCACACCGCGGTCGGGCTGAATTTCATCGATTGCTACCAGCGCTCGGGCCTCTACCCGATGGATCTGCCGCTGACCCTCGGCACCGAAGGCGCCGGCGTAATCGAAGCAGTCGGTCCCGGCGTCGACGGATTTAGCGAAGGCCAGCGCGTCGCCTATGCGGGCGGCCAAATGGGGTCTTATTCAGAAGCCCGGATTATGAATGCCGGCGTATTGGTGCCGCTTGCCGATGGCGTCGAAGACCAAACGGCGGCGGCGATGATGCTCAAAGGCATGACCGCGCATATGCTCTTGTTCAAATGTTTCCCGGTTAGCGCCGGCGATACAATTTTGATCCACGCGGCGGCGGGCGGCGTCGGCTCTATCGTCTGCCAATGGGCCACACATTTAGGCGCCACGGTTATCGGCACCGTCGGCTCCGACGAGAAAGCAAAAATAGCCAAAGCCCATGGCTGCGATCATCCGATCAATTACTCAACCGAAAACTTCGCCGAGCGGGTGCGCGAAATCACCGGCGGCGCGGGCGTGCCTGTTGTCTATGACTCGGTCGGCAAAGATACCTTTGCGGGCTCTTTGGATTGCCTTTCCAATTTCGGATATTTGATAAGTTTCGGAAATGCGTCCGGACCGGCGCCGGCGGTTGAACCCTTAACCTTAATGAGCAAAGGCTCGTTGTTCCTTGGGCGTCCAACACTCATAAACTACACGGCCGATCACGCCCTTCGTCTCGCGGCGGCAAAGGCCTTGTTCGAGGTCGTAGAAAACGGCGCCGTTAAAATCGAGATCGGGCAAACCTTCCCGCTTGCCGATACGGCAAAGGCGCACGCCGCGCTGGAAAGACGCCAGACCACGGGCTCAACGGTGTTGCTGCCTTAAACGAAGCGCTGGATATTAGGTGTTCATGGAATCGAAAAAATCGTCGTTGTTCTTCGATGTTTTGAGCTTGTCGAGCAAGAATTCCATGGAATCGGTAACCCCCATGGGGTTGAGGATGCGCCTGAGCACCCACATTTTCGACAGCATTCCTTTGTCCACCAGCAATTCTTCCTTGCGCGTTCCGGACCGGGTGATATCCATCGCCGGCCATGTGCGCTTATCGGTAAGCTTGCGGTCGAGAATAATTTCCGA
>JABMOP010000406.1 GCA_013204125.1 Rhodospirillales bacterium
TATCCATGCCGCGCGCGATGCCGACGGGCTGGCGCCGCCATTCGGCGGGGAGACCCCTTTCATAAAGGGCATGTCCGGTTTCGTGCAAAACGCCCATCAAACCAGTGGCAAAATCGCCTTCGTCGTAGCGCGTGGTGATACGCAAATCATCAGGGGTTCCGCCTGAAAATGGATGTAGGCTCACATCCAACCGCCCCTGGGCGAAATCAAAACCAAGCAATTCCATGAAATGGATGCCAATTTTGCGTTGAACGTCAATCGGGAATGGCCCTTCGGGCATGATGGGCGGCGGCTGGCTGGCTTGGGCTTCGATGACTTCGGCCATAAAGCCCGGCAAAAAATCTTTCAGCTCGGCAAATACCCGATCCACCATGGCCGCCGTCACGCCCGGCGAATTTTGATCGAGAAGCGCATCATAGGGCGTGCATCCAAGCGCTTCGGCCTTGGCGGCGGCGGCTTCGCGTTCCAAGCCGAGCACTTCGCCAAGCGGCTTGATCGTCGCGGCAAAATCATTGGCGGCGCGCGCATCCCGCCAGTCCATTTCCGATTTCATGGCGGCTTTGGCCCTGGCTTCGACCAATTTCGCAGGCACGGCCGCTTCGTGGATCCAGCCGCGCCGCATTTCGCGCAAATTTGCTCTGCGCCATGGGTCGAGCCCGGCTTCACCTTCGGCTTGGTCAAGGAGGTCTACGGTTTCCGGATGTGCCAGGATTTCGTGGCGGACGGTGCTAAGCGCTGCAATTTGTTCGGCGCGGGCGTCGGCGCCGCCGGGCGGCATCATCACGGATGCATCCCAATGCAAGATGCCTTGGGCATCGCCGATGGCGCCCATTCTTGCGAAGCGGGATTCCAATTGCTCGTAGGCTGTCATTGGCGGGGCGTCAGGTGAAGTAAGGGGCTGCGAATTTATCGCCCAGCAAAACCAGGAAAATGACGAACAGATGCAGGATCGAATAGCGGAACATGCGCCTCGGCGCGTCGTGGCCCGTGCAGCGATATACGCGGACCGCATGATAGATAAACCACAGGCTAAGCGCGCCAAGGATCAAACCGCCATACATGCTGGTCATGCCGACAAAAGCCGGGGCGACCGCGACCGGCGCCATAATCAGCGCATAGGCCAGAATTTGGGTCTTGGTGTGTTTTTCGCCGAGAACCACCGGCATCATGGGAACGCCGGCGCGTTCGTAATCGCCTGAGCGGAACAATGCCAAAGCCCAAAAATGGGGCGGCGTCCATAGGAATATGATGGCAAACAGCAGCACCGATTCAATTGAAATGGAACCGGTGACGGCGGCCCAGCCGATCATCGGCGGCAAGGCGCCGGATGCGCCGCCGATAACAATGTTTTGCGGCGTCCGTCGTTTTAGCCAGATTGTGTAAATGAAGATGTAAAAGGCAATGGTCACGGCCAGCAGGACAGCCGAGACCATGTTGATATAAACGGCCATGACGACCACAGAAATTACGGCGAGAACGACGCCGAACCAAAGCGCATAAACCGGCGCCATGCGACCCGCCGGCAGGGGCCGGTCCATGGTGCGTTCCATATAACCGTCAATATCGCGGTCGTACCACATATTGATAGCGCCGGATGCGCCGGCGCCAACGGCGATGCAGGCAATGGCGACAAGCGCGGTGATCCAATCAATATTGCCCGGCGCCAGCATCAGCCCGGCAATGCCGGTGAACAGCACCAATGACATGACGCGAGGTTTTAATAGAAGCGCATAATCTACGACCCGCCCGGTTCCGGCGGAAGGAAATTCTGCATCAGTGTCGGTGGAGGCGTCTGTTTTTATTTCAAACGCGGATATATCGGTAGCTAGCTTGCTCATAACCTACCTAAATAACTTCGTCTTGCCGCCGGAACAAGGCCGCAAGGATAATTAGGACAAATAAGGCCGTTGCCAGGATCGCCATGGCGAGGCCAAAGTCGCGTAAATTTAATGCAATTTTGGCGCTCAAGCTATCTAATTCAATCCCGGCGCCCATGGTTTTCCTGGCAGCCCCCATACCGCCGGCGACGAACAATCCGCCGATGAAAAGCAACTGGCCGGCGGCATACAGCACCAATTGCGCTCTAACCAGTTTGGGATAGCCGGCCTTCCGACCGAGGGCGGTCAGGAACCAAGTGTAGAAAATACCATAGAAGGCGAGATTAATGCCGCCGATAACGCCGTGATAATGCGCCGGGGTGCGCGTGTCGGCGCCGTCAACAATAAAGCCGAGGGCACCGCCGGACGCAAAAACAATCACCGCCAGAACCAGTGCCAGAACATCGGCGCGCGAAAAATCGGCGACGCGCCACCGCGCCCGCCCGAGATAAAGCCCGGCGGCCACGATCAACGCCGGCACCGCCATTAAATATTGTAGATCGGTGAAGGCGCTTAAGTGGTTTTCGCTGCCGACCGGGAAAAATCCATAAAAAGAGAGGCCGGTGATGGCGCCTATAAAACACACGACAACGGCGGCGTTAAGCATCATTGGCGGCGCCAACATATCGCCGAGGCCCGATCTGGCGAGAAGGTTAAGCGCGACGATCAACAGCGCCAGATTAAGGAATTGCAGCATATGACCGCCGCCCCAAAACAAAATTTCGTTGAAGTCGTGATCGACTTGCCGCCCGCTCAATTGGAAAAAGGTGACAATGAAAGCCGCCAGCACAGCAATGTAAATAAGGCCTGATGACATCAGCGCGGTGCCGTCGCTGCCGCTTTCATTTGCTTTGCGGTACAGTTTGGCCAGCATCCCGGTCACCGCCACCATGACCCCGCCGGCAAAACAGGCAAGGCCGGTGTAGAACAAAGGGTCGATAATCGCAGGAATATAGTTATTGAGGGTCGGCTGCCCACGGTTAAGCAGCATCGGCGTTATAATCAATAAGGTGCCGCCCGCCGCCAGCGCCAATCCCGCGGCATCCAGCGGATGGGTTTCGGGTTCTGAATTTGACGGCGCGCCGGGCGTCAATTGCGCCATGAATGCAAAAACAGCCAGATACCAAACGGCAAATGACAGAACCACATGGGCAACCAAACCTTTTTGAAAGAATCCGATCGGCCAGGCGACAGCATTTTCCAAGAACGGCATTTTAGATAGAACCGGAACGATCAAAGCCAGCCCGGCCAGCGCCAGGGACAACACGGCCAGCAACGCCCAACCCCAAAGGATGTTGCGGCGCGCGCCGGGGGGAAGGGGATCTATCATATTAGCCGAGTGCCGCCATGTCGGCGGGGTAGATTTGATAAAGCATGAGATAGACGAATATGCCGCTGAGCGAGACATACATCCATACCGGCCAGGCCCAGCGTGCAATCCGCTTATGTGCATCGAAGCGCCCGGTGAGGGCGCGCACCAAAGTCATCGCCACCAACGGCACGATCGCCATTGCCAGGGCCACATGGCTGACAAGAACGATGTAATAGAAAATACGCACCGCTCCGAGCCCTTGAAAGACGAAGATCGGCGCATAGAATCTGAGCGTCACGTAGCTGATGAGAAAAAGCCCGGAAATGGAGGCCGCGCCCAGCATGGCGGCGCGGTGCGCATCGCGGTGTCCGCTGCGGATAAAAATAAATCCAGCCATAAGAAAGCACGCCGCGGCGGCATTGAGCACAGCGTTAACATGCGGAAGAATGGCGATGGCGGTCATCTACGATTTCCGTTCATATTAATTGCGCAACTCCGATCATGGCAGGCCGACATTTAAAATTGTCGCCGCGTACACGGCGATGGCGGTCAAAGCCATGATGATTACCAAGACAATATTTCGTTTCCGGGGGGTCATACTGTTCCTGTTTATGCCGCCTTCAGGCCCGATGAATGGTCGGCGCTTCCGGCGCATTCGATTGGCGCCAACCAGAGGGCGCCCGTTTAGCATTCCACGACTTTATCCGCAACTGTTGAAGGGCGCGTGCGCGATTAACAATCATTATCCGCAATCCTTGGTTTATCAGGGTAAAATACCCATTTTATTTTAGTAAAAAATGTTTACCTTTGGGGTTATACTAGAAAAAGAGTCAGGAAGCTCAAATTGATAGAGATCAATTCATAGAGAGCGATTGAAATGCATATTGCGGCCAACATTTTAACATAACCGATCCCGAGCCTTCGGGGGGTAAGGAAAGAAAGCGATGATTAAACGCCGACCGGTTCTCTCACTCTTTGCATTTGCAGCCGCCGCCTTGGGCGGCGGAGTTGCGTTTGCCGCCGGCCCTCAGCCTTGGCAAATGAATTTTCAGGCTGCGGCCACGCCGGTCATGGAAGATATCATCTCGTTCCACAATCTACTCCTGGTGATCGAGACGGTCATTGTTTTATTCGTCCTTTCCCTGATGTTGATCATCATCATCAAATTCAATTCGAAATCCAATCCGACGCCGTCCAAGACAACGCACCACACCGGGCTAGAGGTGGTTTGGACCGTCGTCCCGATCATCATTCTGATGGCAATTGCGGTGCCGTCCATGAAGCTTTTGTTTTTCATGGACAAGGCAAAATCCCCCGAAATGACGCTCAAGATAAAAAGCAGTCAATGGTTCTGGACCTACCAGTACCCGGATAACGGAAACTTTGAATTCGCCAGCAACATGATTGCCGACGATGAATTAAAAAAAGGCCAGCTTAGACTTTTGGAAGTCGATGAGCGGGTGGTCCTGCCGGTCGATACGGAAATTCGCCTTTTGATGACGTCGGAAGATGTCATCCATAACTGGGCGGTACCGTCCTTCGGCATCAAATTGGATACAGTGCCCGGACGTACCAACGAAACCTGGATCAAGATTACCAAGCCGGGCACTTATTACGGACAATGTTCGGAACTTTGCGGCGTCAACCACGCCTATATGCCGATCCGGGTCGATGCGGTATCCAAGGCCGATTTTGCTGAATGGGCGGTGGCGGCCAAGGTAAAATATGCCGGCAATGATAACGCACCCCTCAAAGGCCAACCCATCAAGGTCGCTGTTTCCGGCGCCCCGGCCCGCTAGTGCGGATGATTTTAAGAAATTGAAAGGTAGCAAGAATGTCTGATACGGCACACGCAGAAGCCGCCGGCGGTCACGGTCATAGCCCGACGGGTTGGAGACGCTGGGTCTATTCCACCAACCACAAAGATATCGGCACCCTTTATATCGCCATTGCCGTCATTTCGGTACTGGTCGGCGGCGGCATGTCGATGTTGATCAGACTGGAATTGACGATGCCCGGCCTTCAGTTCATCGAAGATGTGCAATTTTACAATATGTTGGTGACGGCGCATGGCTTCGTGATGGTGTTTTTCGTCGTTATGCCGGCCATGATTGGCGGGTTTGGCAACTGGTTTGTGCCATTGATGATTGGCGCGCCGGATATGGCCTTCCCACGCCTTAATAATATCAGTTTCTGGCTGACTGCTTCCGGGTTGATCATGCTGGTTCTGGCGGGGTTGACCGGTGGCGGACCGGGAACCGGGTGGACAGTATATCCACCGCTTTCATCAGCGGATTTTCATCCGGATGCGGCGGTAGACTTCGGTATTCTCAGCCTGCATCTGGCGGGTGCCGCTTCTATTCTTGGTGCCGCCAATTTTATTACCACGATCCTGAACATGCGGGCACCGGGTATGA
>JABMOP010000407.1 GCA_013204125.1 Rhodospirillales bacterium
CCGCAACGCCCGGCTTTGCAAGACGTTGGCCGATCAAGGTGTAACAGTTATCATTGCCACAATCTCCTTGTTTCACGAAGTCCAAGACTGGAACCGCACCAACATTGGGCATTATACAGAAGTCTTTCTGAGGGTTTCATTTCAGGAACTAAAAGAGCGTGACCCTAAAAATTTGTACGTCCGTGCATCGGTTGGCGAAGAGAAGGACGTCTACGGTTTCGACCTAGCACCGGAAAACCCCAAGAACGCAGACATAGTCATTGATAATTTCGGCGAAACATCAGCCGAACATGCTGCGGATATGATATTCAGTTACATCGAACCACACCTGACCTGACGGTTACGAGTTTTGGTTCAGGCAAATAATCACCAACCGATGTTGTTTTTTGGTTATCCATCCGCTCCAATTCGGTTTAACGGAACAAGAGGGATATGAATTCGTACCCGTATCAGGGCCGAAACCTGTTTGAGCAGCCGGAGCGTTACCGATACGCCGATTGCTCTGCATCCGGTTATCTGGATGGATGGCGAACCCATCGAATAAAATTAGTGGAACGTCTAAATATTCAGGCGGCTATTAATGTGGCTGAACACCCCTCAGATCGATCTGCGATCGTTGCATCGGCGAGCGCCTTCGATCTTTACACCTACCTCGAAAACGGCCTTCATCGCTATAAATCCGGTGAAATGAGCAGTAGTCAATTTTGGGAAATGATTTCTCCTTTCGTAAAGAAGTTTGAGGTCTTCAAGCGTCTCTATGATACCTACGGCACAGATTTACTGAAATCCACCGGCGCACAACCGGCATCGCTAGCCTGCTATGTACTCTTCGCGAATTGCCTGGCTGAATACGCCGAGCGATCTCGCTCCTTAAACGCCCTTTCCACGCTTTTGAAGCTTAATGACACCTTGGCGTCAGTCGCAACGGACCAAATGTATTCAGAGGTTGCTGAAATGCTCGTCCGATGCATTGAAACCGAATTGCGCTTGGTTGATCTGATTGAGAAGCACAGTTGGGATTTGCCATGAATGAAATCAGCAGAACTGCAATAATCGCCGCCCGCTCGTTCCGATCCCGGGCTTACGCCCAGAAAATGGCCAATTTAAATATACGACCGACCGCTGCTTATATTGTTCCGGGCGACGAGCCAGATTGGGCCGGCGATGAATGTATTGATCTGGATTTAAGAAGCGAAGGAACAAGCTTTGCCTTTCACCCTGGCACACCCGCAGAGGAAACATTTGCTAAATTAGGTATCCAAGCACATCCGACATTACCATCAATGCACAGACAACTTTGGACGCGGTTGTTCAAAAATTTCCAAACGGTTGGGAGCCTCATTTTTACCTATGCGACATGATCGAGGACCACCCGCCGCCAATCGGTATAGAATTCTCGTCTTTTCCTACATTATTCAGCACGCAAGATTTCGATCGTCATTTTCATCACTGCCGTCATCTTATGAATTTGTTCGATGGGGCAATTGCATTTGGAAGCGTATTTCATGCGAAATTAGAAAAATTGAGTGGCGGGCAAGTATTTGTTTGTCCCCTTTTGATGGGCTTCGACGCTCAAGAATCAGAGCATGGTTCATCGGACAAGGAATTCGATATTTTCGTTTCCGGAAATTTGTTCAACCACAGCAAAGGTAAAACCGACTACTTATGGCAAATTTCCCAATTGCCAGAATCATATAAAATCCGCCTCCAAAATTCGCACTTGACCCGCGGGCGTTATCTGGAATTACAGGGAAAATCAAAATTTACATTCACCTATGTTCAAAATTGGGGAATTACTAACAGCAGGGCCTTCGAAGCGCTCAGCCAAGGTTGCTGCGCATTCTATCAATCGGGAAGCGAGCTCGGATTGCTCATGGGTAATGACTGCGGTCTTGTACCCTACGATGAGACCAATTTTGCGGATATTGCAGCCGAGGCACTTGATACTTGGCAGACAACGCATCGCCGCGATGTCGAAAAAGGCTCAAAAAATGCATTCAGGATCTATGAATTCGAAACTACGCGGCGCAGATACAGCCGATTGTTGGTAGCCCACGCTGCGTTAATCAACAAACGGCAGAGTACACCGGATCCGCGTGCCAACTGGCGTTTCCCAAACAGGTCCCCAATTCGGATTTTTTATAACTACGATGGCGATCCGGGAAAATATCTTGATCAACAAGAAGCGTTTCGAAGTAACCTCAAAACGGTCGAGGGATATGCAGCCAGGGATGCCATTGGAGAATCGTTCCTCTATTCCCATTTATTCAAACGACAAGTTATGCAGCTCCAACTGGACGAACAATTAAGATTAGCTGAGGCAGCCGGACCATTGGCAAAGAAAAACTTATCGCATTTGCTTTACGGTACCGACCATCATCATTCCAAGGAATTGGACCAAGCCGAGACAACTTATCGCTCCATCACCGAAGATTATCCGAACCGATTGGCGGCATGGTTCAATTTAGGCCGGCTGAACCTTGAAATCGGCCAAAGCGACCAGGCAGAAAATTTATTCAAACATGTATTTTCGAACAATGACTTGCATTACACCGCTGACGATCTTTTATTTTGGCGGGAATTCCATGACCGCAATTTCGATTACGAAGAAATGATGTTTGCTCTCCTCGATTATGGCCAAACCACGGACCGTAAACATATTTTAAGAATCGAAACTGGAATTCGCGAAAGCGCGTTATGCTATTGGAGCGATATATTGATTGATGAGGGGAGAAGTAAAGAAGCACTTCCAATTCTAGTGTTATCGATGAACGAGAATACCCAGCTTCACGCGCTTTGGTTCGCTCGATTCAAACTAGAGGCGCTGTGTCACAACCTGCAGGCCGCAGAGAATTGTGCAAACGACTTCGAACGCCGACGACCGTCTCTGCTCGCAATATTTGGGAGCGATATAATCAAGATCGCAGATCGGGTTGGTCTCCAAATTCCCGAAGTCCGGCGGAAAGTTGAATTATTTTTGTCCCGATTGCATTGAGCCCGCCCCTAGCTGGGAGCATGGTCTCCGTTCATGGCTTCATCGGGCTCGAAGACGACAATTTTACTGCCGCCGGTATCGAGATCAAAATTAACGTGAATCAATTGGCTTAGCCTGTCGCGCACCTCGGCGCGCCGTTCCGGATCGACCAAAAAGAGCATGAAGCCACCGCCGCCGGCGCCTAAGATTTTACCGCCGTAGGCACCTGCTTCGAGCCCGGCGTTATAAATTTCATCAATCGCCGGCGATGAGACACCGTCCGCAAGACTGCGTTTGCGTTGCCAGGACTGGTGCATCAACAGCCCCAATTCTTTTATCGGATCACCACTGCCCTGAAGAATGGTGGATGCGTCGTCACAAAATTGGGATATTTCCCCAATCTCCTTTTTCTTATTTGAAAAATTTGCGATTTGTTTTTCTGCGATCTCGGCCGCGGTGCGGGCAAAGCCGGTAAAAAAGAGCATAAATGACCTCTTTAGCGAATCGCGCACATCGTGGCTTATGATCAAAGGGGAAACTTCATAGCTACCGTCTTTATGAAAATCGATGCGGTTTAATCCGCCATGTGCCGCCCAAATTTGATCTTGGCTGCCGACAGCTTCGCCAATGACATCCTGTTCGATGCGGATAGCCTCGTCGGCAAGCTCGTTTTTGGTAATCATTTTACCGCGTAGCGCATAAAGAGCATTCAGCAATCCGACTGAGAATGATGAAGACGTGCCAAGGCCAGAGCGCGCGGGTAGGTCCGCGTTGTAGGAAATCTCCAACCCTTTATCGAAGCCCATTTGCTCCAAAATGGCGCGTACAGCGGGATGCTCGATATCGCCAATTTCATTTATCAGCTCGATATTCGACCAAACGACACGGTGTTTATGTTCGAAAAACGGCGGTAGGTATCGGACGCTCAGATAGCAATATTTATCTATGGTCGTGCCGATCACCGAGCCACCGTGTTCACGGTACCATGCAGGATAATCGGTTCCGCCACCGAACAAAGACACGCGAAACGGGGTCTTCGAAATAATCATACTAACTCGCCCACTGGTTCATTGCGTTGTTTTCGCCATTAAACCACCGACCCCCTAATTATTTCTTAGGATCGGTCTTCAAACCACCTATCAGCCTTCATCATACACCAAAATAGGGCGCCAATATTTGAGGCGCGCGAATTAAATCTTCCGGCGTTCCAATATCGAGAAATGGAAAATCGCCGACATAGGCATGCAACACGCCGGGATCAAATTTTTCAAATACATCCCGCTCCAAAGACGGGCCGGGCGCAGCCGCAATTGCATCCATTATTTGGGATTCAAATAAATAAACCCCGGCGTTGATCGTGCCGCCGGCAGATTGGCCGCTTTTCTCATAGAACCCACGAATGGTCCCGCCAGCATCAATATCGACGGTGCCGTATCGACCGGCGTCAGGAACATTTGTACAAAGAACAGACCCCGCAAATCCAGAAGCGCGATGATCGGCGGCAAACGCACAAATGTCTGCATCAACGAACGTATCACCATTTAGTACCAGTAGCGGAAGGTTCCGGACCTCGGCCATAAGATTGTTGATCGCGCCGGCGGTGCCCAAAGGCCCCGCCTCGATCACGCTAAGACATTCCATCCCGTCAGGGGTATGGGCGCCAAGATAGTCTTCGATCTGATCGGCAAGATGGCCGAGGCCAAAAATTACCCGTTTGGCGCCGAAGCCACGCAACCATTCAAGTAAGAGTGAAAGGAATGGCCGATCACCAATCGGCGCCAATATTTTTGGCGTACCCCCAAGAACCCCGGCGAGCCGAGTTCCGAGCCCGCCTGCAAGCACTGCTACATCCACATTTTCGAGGCATGTCGTCATATATTTCCATAAATGCCGTTGCGGATCATGGAATAGCCTTTGATAAGCTCGGCGATACCGTCATCCAACGAATATGCCGGAGCGTAGCCGGTTGCCTCTATTTTTTCGTTAGAAACGATGTAATCCCGCTTATCGGGGTCTTCGCCGATCGGAGCTTCCATAAAAACAAATTGGGGGAGGTGTTTATGGATGACTTCACACAATTCCCATTTTGATAAGTTGGCATCGGAGAGCCCGACATTATACGCCTCGCCCTTCATGCTCTCGAAGTTTTCGATGGCATGCAGAAAGGCGCGGGTGACATCACGCACATGAATGAAATTACGCTTGAAATGGCTTTCGAACAGGGTCACCGCACGGTCATTCACCGCACGGTAAACGAAATCGTTGACCAGCAAATCAACGCGCATGCGCGGCGACATACCGAACACAGTCGCCAGGCGCAGGCTGATACCGGCATCGCTTGCGAGCACGAATTCCTCGGCTGCGACTTTCGTACGGCCGTAGAGCGAAATCGGCTTCAGTGGCGATTCTTCTGTACAAAACTTACCGGCCTCGCCAACCCCATAGCCGGAATTACTTACCGGCATAATGATGCGTTGATCTTTACTTAAGAGCCTGACCAGCATTTCAACGGCGTCACGATTGATCGATGTGGCGCCCAAAGGATCTTTATCGCAAAGCGGCGCGCCGACCAATGCGGCTAGCGGAATGACGATATCCGCATCTTTGGCCAGCGGCTTAACCGCGTCCTTATCACGGGCATCGCCCCGGATCAGATCAAAATTAGTGTCCGCGCAAACATGGGCAAGGCTCGATTGACCGAACATAAAATTGTCGAGAACGCTAACTTTGTGTCCTTCGCCTAACAGCGCAGGGACCAATATTGATCCCAAATACCCGGCGCCGCCGGTAATGAAAATATTCAATTTTTCCACCATCAAATTACCAATCTATCATGTACACGCGGCGTCCAACACTTGATGCAGCCGCTCGATTTGCGGGCTTAAATCAAAAGGATGGTTGCCAACAAAAAATCCGCGGTCGTGAGCAAGATCACCGTTTGTCATCTCGCCAACCAATTCATAGTCAAAATATTTAATCGCATCGTGCCTCGGAAAACATCCACCGGTTATGATACGAAACCCGATATCCGCTTCCTTCAGAGCATCCATCACGCGTTGGCGGCTCAAATTCATTTCCGGGTTCAGGATAATCGTGAAACAAAAGCAGGATGATTTACCGTTTTCACGTTGGACAATAAAGCGATCATCGCCGCCAAACATTTCATTAAATTTGACGAAATTTTGTCGCCTGGCGGCGGTCATTCTTGGGAGTTTCTTCAACTGTACCAATCCGACGGCCGCGTTAATTTCCTGCGGGCGCACATTGTAGCCCGGTAAAATGAAGCGGTAGGCTTCAAAAAAATCTTCGCTCTGAGGCTCAAAGAGACTGGACCCTTTATCCAAATCACGGGTCCACCCATGCGCCCGAATAGACCGCGCCAGATCGTTAAGCTCCTTATCATCGGTAGTGAAGATACCGCCTTCAATGGTCGATATATGATGAGAAAAGAAACTGGAATAGGTGCCGATATGACCAAACGTGCCGGCTTTTTTCCCGCCCAATTCTGCATCCATAGATTCGCAGTTGTCTTCAAAGAATATCAGACCATGGCGGTCGGCAAATTCGCGCATGACATCAAGTGCCGCCGGATTTCCAAGAATACTAACCCCGACAATCATGCGGGTCCGGGGAGTTAAGGCGTCTTCAAGTCTGGAGACATCCATGTTGAGCGTATCCAATTCGACATCGACAAATTTCAACTTGAGGCCATATTGCTGCAACGGATGATAGGTCGTTGACCATGCAATCGCGGGCACAATCACTTCGTCGCCGCGCTGAAGCGGATCATCAGCGCGGTAAAACAGGCTGGCGACACCGATCAAATTTGCTGACGATCCCGAATTTGTCATGACCGCGAACCGGCGGCCGAAATATTCCGCAAACGCGGCTTCAAACTCCAAGACCTTCGACCCCATAGTCAAACGCCCAGATGCCAATACCTCGTCGATTGCGGCGCGTTCTTCGTTGCCCCAGCTATCTGCGGCTAGATCGTAAAACATGCGGGGGGCGCCTATTCGCTATAGAGGGGCGGTACGGCGGAGCCGTTAATCAACCCTTCTTCCTGCAATTCGTGGAATACATTTTCAATACATTCGAGCATGCCTTGCCCGAAATCAATGCTCGGATTATTGACCAGTTTAACGCCGACCGTCGGTGAGAATGAATAAGGGGTCATCACGTAATGGCCTTTGTAATCTTGATCGAGCATTTCAATATTAATTTCGTTGTTCATCATTTCTCGAACCATTTCCAATAAATCCGAATATCGATGGCGCTCAATACCAGTCAAAATAACATGTTGATTTCGGTAGGCCTGATCCAGAATATCGACGCTCAATTTACCGGCATCGCGGCCGTGAATATATTCGCGCTCTTCCGATCCGTCTCCAAGAAACGTGATCTTGCCTTCAGTCAATGCCTGGCGGATGACCCGATAAATCCGGTTGTTGGTATCCGCCCGCTCGCCATAGACCGACCCATACCGAATGATGGTGTAATCAAGATCATATTGATTGCCATATTGTTCGATTATCAACTCTGATGATTTTTTGGAAGCGCCGTAGAACGCGCCCTTGTGGGAAAACACATAGACCGAACTGGCATAAACAAACCTTTGGATTTTGTTGGCGCGGCAGGCCTCCAAGATATTGAGATTGCCGAGAACGTTCAGTTGCACGGTTTCCACCGGCCGGTCTATCGAATCATTGAGGTCGGCAAGTCCGGCGAAGTTATAAACAATATCCTGTCCGGTGACCGCGGCCGCGGC
>JABMOP010000408.1 GCA_013204125.1 Rhodospirillales bacterium
ATGAAAGTCGTGGTTGCGGCGCGTAATCCCGGCAAGCTGGACAAATTAGTCGGCGAAATCGACGGTAAGTCCTATGAATGCGATGCATCAGACAAGGCCTCGGTTGATGCGTTGTTTGCCTCGGTCGGTTCCGATTTCGGAACGCCTGCCATCGTTGTCTATAACGCCAGCCGCCGCGCCCGCGGCCCAATTAGCGAGCTTGATGCAGAAGAGGTGAAAGAAGCCATTCTGACCACATGCTATGGCGGATTTTTAATTGGTCAGGCGGCGGCCAAGGCGATGGAACCGGTCGGCCACGGCACGATTATGTTCACCGGCGCCTCTGCCGGGGTGAAGGGGTTTCCCAACTCGGCGCCCTTCGCAATGGGCAAGTTCGGCTTGCGCGGCCTGGCGCAAAGCATGGCGCGGGAACTGCATCCCAAAAATATTCATGTGGTTCATGTGGTCATCGATGGCGGCATCGCATCGTCGGAACGTGGCCGCGATGATTCAGCTGGGCGGGGCGCCGACGCATTTCTAGATCCGGACGCCGTCGCCGATACTTATTTCCATCTTCACACCCAGCATCGTTCCTCCTGGTCCTGGGAAATCGAAGTGCGCCCGTGGGTCGAAAGCTTTTAAAAGAGAAAGCGCTCGCTATTCCATGTCCAGGGCAAGCTTATAGAGATCGAGCAATTCTTCCTGCTCGCGGCGGTCGGCGCCGTTAAGTTTCCGCAAGCGGACGATCTGGCGCATAATTTTAACATCGAAGCCGGCACTTTTTGATTCGGAAAATACATCACGAATGTCTGCGGCCAGTGCGTTTTTTTCTTCTTCCAACCGTTCGATCCGCTCGACGAACGCGCGTAGGCGGTCCTGGGCAATCCCTCCGACATCGGCCATATTTTTTAGTTCCTCATTGAATTTGTGATTGATCGCGGGCGACATTACCGGGCCTCTGGGGGATCGGCAAGCGTGGCACTTGCATCAATAATGCTTCACGTCATGAAGGCCCGGAAGCCTTAATATTTCGCCAAGGCATTCGGCCAGAAGGTCCGCCCAATCTTCCGCTTGTCCATCGGTGTGGACCAAGTCCTGGCGAATTTCCACGGCCGCATGCGCCAATCCGGCGGCGCCCGCATGCAGGTCCAAGGAATAGGCGACGTCCTTGCCCGAATAAGGCTGATTGTCGCCGATCGTCGAATCGGGCCGACGCAGCCCCAATCGTTCAATAAGCGGTTTTGCCATGCGTGGATCGCGGTTCCACAAAACGCTGATTTGCCACGGCCGGTCGGCGCCGTTCATGGAAGGGGTGAAGGTGTGAACGGAAAAGAGCGCAGGCGCCGTCCCACGCCGCCATAAATGGGCGATGCCGTCGGAAATGGCGTGATGGTAGGGCCAGAAGAATGTTTCGCTGCGCTGAATTTGCTGATCTTCGTTTAAACCGTGATTACCGGGGATCTGGGTTTCATCGCTGATTTCGGGGATCGATGATGGATCGCCCGGTTGGCGATTGGCATCAATCAGAAGCCGCGAATAATTATTAAGGAACGCCGTGGCATCCAATTTCCGGGCCAGATGGCGCGTCACATTGGCGGCGCCGATATCCCAGGCGATATGGTCTTCCATCTGCCCCTCCTCCAAGCCAAGATTGTTCAATGCCGCCGGAATGGCATTGCTGGCGTGGTCGCAGATCATCAGGACCGGCGCTGAACCATCCGGATTGAAATGCTCGAACGGCGGCGGATCGTCCGGCCCGAGGAGGGTGTTTGGCTGGGTAGGCATGAGCACAGAATAGAATTTACCCGGCCCGGAAACAATATCGTGTGATCACCATTGCCGGCGGCGATAACCGGGCCCTGAATTGAGAAACCAAATATATCAATCTGGATGGGCGCGCCCTTTTATTTCTGTTCCTGGGCGCGCTGCAATTGACCGGTGGGCTCATTATCTTGGGCGGCGTCGTGCTTGCCCTTTTGGGGTCGCGCTAGGCCGGACTTGACAGGCCCGGGGGTGGCCCGCCACATTTACCCAGATGTTTTTCGCGGAGGGATTACCTCCATTGGGGAGGTTTAATGAGCCCGGACGCAGACCAGCCATCCGCTTATCCCGGATTGAAGCAGATCATTGATCTGGAACCGAAGTTGGAAGATTTTCGGGGCGCGGTTGTGGGCGGGCTTAGCTCCGAGCCTAAATCTATCCCGCCCAAATTTTTCTACGACGAGCGCGGATCGCATATCTTCAACGATATTTGCGAGACGCCGGAATACTACGTCACCCGAACCGAAATCGCCTTGCTTGGCGAAATTGGGCCGGAAATTGCCGAGCTGGCGGGGCCGAGCGTTTCCGTCATCGAATATGGCTGCGGATCGAGCAGCAAGATCAGGACGCTTTTGGGTGCGCTCCGGGATCCAGCCGAATATTGGGGCATCGATATCTCGCGCGAACATCTGCTGTTCAGCCCCAGCGAGATCAGCATCGATTTCCCAGGCGTTGATTTCAATGCGGTGGTCGCCGATTTTGTCGGCGATATGATGCTGCCCAGCGACATGGCTGGGCGCAAGCTGGCCTTTTTTCCGGGCTCCACCATCGGCAACCAGACGCCGGAAGAAGCCGCCGGGTTTCTAAAAAAGGTGCGCGGCGTCGTTGGCCGGGAGGGCGCGCTTTTAATCGGCGCCGATGTCAGAAAAGACGTCGCCGTTTTAAACCGGGCCTATAACGATGCCGCCGGGCACACGGCGGCGTTCAACCTCAACCTATTGCACCGCATGAAATCCGAGCTTGGCGCCGAATTGAATGTCGATGGGTTCGCGCATCTGGCATTTTACAACGAAGACATCGGGCGCATCGAAATGCATTTAAAAAGCATCGGCGATCAGATCATTCGTGTTGCCGGCCAGGAATTCAAATTCGCCGACGGCGAAACCCTCCATACGGAAAATTCCTATAAATATGATATCCCCGCCTTTACCGCTTTGGCGGAAGGCGCCGGTTTCGAAGTGGCGCAAAGCTGGACCGACAAGGATGATCTGTTCGGCATTCATTTTTTAGACGCGGCCCCCCTTGGCGGATAGCAAACCTGAGGGCGCGGCCGGTGTCGCCTGGCCGTTTTTTCTCCTGACCCTGTCGCAGATGCTGTTCGCCAGTAACGCTATTTTGGGGCGTATGGTCGAAGGCGTGGTGCCGCCGATTGGCTTGTCGTTCTGGCGCTGGGTGGTGGCGACGGCGCTCATATTTCCCTTTGCCTATAAACCGATGCGCGCCCATTGGCCGGTCATCAAGGCTTTTTGGAAAGGCTATGTGAGCCTCGCTTTTTTCCTCATTGTCCTCGGCAATACGATGATCTATGTGGCGCTCAACTTCACCACGGCCATCAATACAGCCATCGTCGCCGTCGCCCAACCGGCCGTAACGTTCGTCTTGTCCTGGCTGATCGCGCGCGAACGGGTAGGGCGCGCGCAGATCGTTGGCGTCGCCATTGCCGCCATTGGCGTTGTCACCGTTATCAGCCGGGGGGATCCCAATGTTATCTTGAACCTCAGCCTCAATCCCGGCGATTTATGGATGCTGGTTTCGGTGTTTGGGTTTGCGGTCTATGCGGTGATGTTGCCGCGGGCGCCGGTGCAGGTGCCGAACATCGTCGTCCTCAACCTCATGCAGATATTGGGGATCATCCTGTTACTCCCCTTATATGCCTGGGAAACGGCCTATGTGCGCCCGGTGGTTTTCAATATGGAAACCGTGCTTGCGGTCATATGGGTGGCGACAATGATCGCCGTGGTGGCTTTGTGGCTGTGGAATTACGGCGTCAATGCGGTCGGCGCCAATGTATCCAGCGCCTTCATCTATGTGCGCACCATCGCCATCGCCGCCATGGCCATCCTGATCCTCGGCGAGAGTTTGAAAAGCTACCACATGATCGCCATCGCCTTGGTGTTTGTCGGCATCTGGCTGGTGACCCGTTACCGCCAATCGCGGGCCGGTTCTTAAAGATGCGATTCGTCTTTAAAAGTTCAATTCATCCGTGTTAGGATTTCGCCGAGTTTAACAGCCCGAAACAGGGCACCCAGGGGAGACACCCAAATGCGTTATAAATTTTTAACTGCGGCGGCGGCGGCGACGCTCATCGCGGCACCGGCAATGGCCCAAAAATCCAAGGACACTTTGCGGATCGGCGTATCGCAACCGGTTTCCATTGTCGATGTCATCTTAAATCCGCAACCGCAGACGACCCTGATCTCCAGCGCCGTCTTCGACTCGCTCCTCCACTACGATGCCGTTGCCCGGAAATTCCGCGGGCTGCTGGCGGAATCCTGGAAACGCATCGACGACAAGACCCTGGAATTCAATCTTAAAGAGGGTATTAAATTTCATGACGGCTCGGATTTCGATGCCGACGATGTGGTCTATACGATTAATTACGTCATCGATCCCAAAGTGAATTTCCGTTTCAAAGGCACCCGTTACGGCTGGATCGTCGGCGCCGAAAAGCTCGGCAAATATAAGGTGCGTATCATCGGCAAGGGCGTCTACGCGCCGGCGCTGACGAGCATGTCAAGTCAGACGCCGATCCTACCTTCTGATTATCACGGCAGCCTTAAAGACAAGCGCCTGTTCGGCAGGGCGCCGGTGGCGACCGGATCGTTCCGCGTGACAAGCGTAGATTCGGCGCGCGGCGTCACCTTGGAAAAATATTCAGGCTATAACCACGGCGGCGGCTATAAGCCGGGCGCTCAACTCAGTAAAATTCTGATTACGCCGGACCCGGATGCGCAAACCCAGGTCGCGAAAATGCTTACCGGCCAGCAGGACATGATGTACGAAGTCCAAAATGATCAGGCCGAAGCGCTCGCCAAAAACCCCGACCTCAAAGTCTCGGTCTCGCCGACGGTGCAGTTCAGCTATCTTTATCCCGATGCCGCCGACCGATCAAAAGTCGGTTTTTTCAAAGATAAACGTGTGCGCTTGGCGATGTTCCACGCGATCGACCGCGAAGCCATGAAAAAGGCATTATTGCCGAAACAAGTATGGGATGAGCCGCTGCCGATATCCATGTGCCACAAATGGCTGATCGGCTGTGATTTTGATGTTAAGGCGCCGGAATACGATCCCGCCAAGGCGAAAAGGCTTCTGGCCGAAGCCGGTTATAAGGACGGTTTTGATGTTCAATTGACCGTTTGGGGTGCGGCCAAACCGGCGGCCGAAGCGGTGTCCGGATATTTGCGTAAAATTGGTATCCGCGCGTCGGTCGATGCAGTGACCTTCGGCGTCTATAACCGCAAGCGTTCGCAAAGCAAAGTCCAAACCTTTGTCAGTTTCTGGGACAATGGCGGCGCGCTGCCGGACGTCAACTCGACGGCGGGCTTCTTCTTCCTGCCGGGCACACGCAACTATAATCACGACAAAATTTTGACTGATTTGGTCGCCGAAGGACGCAAAATCTACGACGTCGGCGAACGCTCCAAGATTTACCGCAAAATGTTCAACCGGGCGGTGAACGAAGCTTATTTCTTCCCGCTTCTGTCGATCCCGGCGATTGTCGTCCACAACAAAGATCTGGTGATCCAAGGCGGCCACAAAAGCCCCAAGGGCTTCTTGCTCAACCGGATCAATTGGAAGAAGTAATCTGAATTCTTAAAGAAACGGGCGGAATTTATTTTCCACCCGGAATTAATTACGGCGCGTCCCCTTAAAATGGGCGCGCCGTTTTTTCAAGAAAATGGTGCCGCCGGAAGGAATTGAACCTTCGGCCTCGCCATTACCAATGGCGCGCTCTACCC
>JABMOP010000409.1 GCA_013204125.1 Rhodospirillales bacterium
CGCGCAGCCTTCCTTGGTGCCGGTCATTTGCAATTCATCGCGCAAGACATCGAGCAAGGTTTGCGTCGGTTCGCACAGATAATCCACCTGATCGCCGTTGATTGTCGCCGTTATATGATGTTTTTTCATAGTCCCTACCCTGCCCTTGTCAGTGCGATTGCCGCGGCGCGCCGTGCCAATACGCCGGCAACTTTTATGCGGTATTCCTTGGTGCCGCGTTTATCGTCGATGGGTTTGCAGGCAGCGCTGCATGCGGCGGCCAATTTCTCCATCGCGGCATCATCCAATTTGGTGCCGATCAACGCTTTTGCCGCTTTATCCACCACCAAAACCGTTGCCGCAACCGCGCCGAGCGTCACCTTTGCATCGGTGCAGATGCCGTCTTTATCCAACGTCACGTTGACGGCGCAGCCGACCACGGCAATATCCATTTCCGTGCGCGGTGTGAACCTTAAATAAGCATCGCCGGAGCGTTTGGCGCGTTTCGGCAGCAGGAACGAGACGATAATTTCGCCCTTCTTCAACGACGTCTTGCCCGGCCCGGTAACAATATCAGCGACCGGTACATCGCGGGTGCCTTTGGGGCCGGCCACGGTAGCGATGGCGCCCGCCGCGATCATCGGCGGCACACTATCTGCCGCCGGCGAGCCGTTGCACAAATTGCCGGCAACCGTAGCCCGGCCTTTGACCTGGATCGAGCCGATCAATTTCACGCCGTCCAGAACGCCCGGCCAATCTTTGCCGAAATTTGCATCGCGCATCAATTCCATGCCGGTGACGGCGGCGCCGAAACGCGTGCCGTCTTTGGTCTTCTTGATACTGCGCAGTTCCTTGATGTTCTTGATATCGACGACCAGAACCGGTTCGATCATATCGGAATGCATTTGCACCAGGATATCGGTGCCGCCCGCCAATATGCGGGCTACGCCTTTTTCCGCCGCTAACAGGGCAGACGCCGCTTTCAGCGTCTTCGGCGCTTCGTATCGAAGTTCGTACATTTTATCCCAGCCTCCCAATATGTCTTGGCAATCGCCGGGCTTGGCTCCCGGCATCTCTTAGGCGGTAGTGTCCGATATGACGCCCCGGCGTGCAAGACCTCTGATGCGCGATAAATATTGCAGGCGCGTGCGAGCAATGCCTTCGATCAAAATATTGCCGCTGTGGCAAATTAATTCGGCCTTGCTCACTTGGATTTAGCGCCCCGAGCTACCATGTAATGAGAACCGCCCAAGATGTCTTCGGGCGTCCATGCCGGGGGATATTTTCAGTTGAATACCGAGACCATAGGTGCCGGTCATGCGCAAAAAATCATCACCAATTTGAAAGCGGCGCCGACGCGCACTTTGAGCGGCCAATTGTTCGGAAAACCCGCCGATTTCAAGATTTGCATTACCGGCCATAACGGCACGGTCGCGGCTCATTACAAAAGCAAATTGGCCGGCGGATATACTCAGGCCGAGGCGAGCGCCCGCAGCCTTTCGCATTTTGATAATTTCGGATTGCGCGTGGTCTTCGGTGCAGCTTCGGAAATTATATTATGTGACGCAGAGCTAACCCTGGAAACAAATATCCGCGCCTTGGTCGAAGCGTTCGGCGCAGTGTTCCTCGCCAATGCGCGAACGGCGCCCATCAAAAACGATGTTCTGCAGAAAAATATTTTTTCCGGTCTGGCGTTCCATGTGGACCGCGCCCCGACCCAGCCCAATCAATATTCGGTCTATACCCGCGATCCCCGTGATCCGGCGCAAAAAATGCCGCGCCGCACATCCACCCTGTTCGCACCGCGGCGGACGATTTACCTGCAAGGGATCGCCGATGGGTTTGATCCCGCGAAATTAACCGGCAGCGCCAAGCTCGACCTGTTCGGCGATGACAATATGGCCGATGTTTTGAACAAGGTCGTGCTCGAACAATCCTGGAAGGCGCCGGAAGGCACCGGCGAAATCGGCATCATCGACAACCGCACGCTGATGCACGCCAGCTACCACCCGGGCGAAAAGGACTACCAGATCGGCACCAGATATTTTTTCTAAAGGGTTAGGCCGGCGGGAAGCCGAATAGCTCTATCGGATTATCCACCAAAATTTTCTTTTGGAGACTTAGCTCGGGCGCCCAGTCGGCCAAAAGGCCGAGCAAATCGCCGTCATTGGGGTTGGGATCGAGATAGCCTGGATGCGGCCAATCGCTGCCCCACAGGCAGCGATCCGGAAAACGCTCGACCACGTTCCGGACCAGCGGCGCCGCATCGGCACACGGCATGGTTTTTTCCG
>JABMOP010000410.1 GCA_013204125.1 Rhodospirillales bacterium
CATGACTGGCAGGCCGGCGATATGGTCATGTGGGATAATTTGGCGCTTCTTCACCGGGCCATGCCTTACGATCTGGTCAATGACCGCCGGCTCTTACACCGCACCACCGTGGTCGGCGAAGGGCCGGTTGTTTAGTCTCGGTTTGTTCAGGGGGCGCTACTGCCCTTTAAGAGCGCAGGACCTCAGCCGACCAGGGTTGCCTTTGGGCACCCCGGCCGGCTGTATTTCTTTTTAACCGCCGAGGTTCGCTAAATCGCTCAGCACCTGATCGGGATGTTCTGCGGGAACAACCTCGTCATAGGCGGCGGCAATTGTGCCATCCGGTGCAATTAAGACCGATTTTCTGGGAGTCCGTTCAGAATCTGCTTCGGCAGCGCCATAGGCCTTGGCGACACCGCAATCCGTATCGCTCAACAGATCATACGGAAAATCGAACTTATCTTTAAACGCCTTGTTGTCGGCGGGAGAATCGATGCTCGCGCCGAGAATGACGGCATTTTTATTTTCAAAGTCTTGGATTCTATCACGGAACCCATTGCCTTCGATGGTTCAGCCGGGTGTGTCGGCTTTCGGATACCACCAGATCAGCACGTATTTGCCGGCGTGATCGGCAAGACTGACGGGGTTTCCATCTTGGTTTGGCAGGCTAAAACCCGGTGCCGGGCTGCCAATGTCGATAAGCGCCATTTCTTGCTCCCTCGATTGATTTAGACAGCAATATCTATACCTCGGAAATCAGCCGGGCGGAAGGCATGACTTGCGGCCGGCGCCGATCAATCGCCTTACGGTAGGCGCAAAGGAACGTAAACGCCGGCCTTGATCGACGAATATTTCATGAAAAAATCACCAATGACCGAAGTGATACCGACGAGGCCCATGATAGACGGCGAAATCGGCGCGACGATACCGGCGATCAGGACGGCCGGCAATATCAACCCGACAATCAACGTTCCTGCATAAAATGCAATGGCCAGCCGTCCAGATAAAATGTCATTCACTGATTTGATTGCTGATCCATCGCGGCTGGCGTAGGCGCCTTGGATTTCTAATATCCATAAAATAGCAACAAAGGCGGTTGTCGCCAGCCAGGCGCCCAACAGGTTGGCGTCATTACTGTAGGCTGCGCCGGAGAATGCAGTAGAAAGCAAAATGGCCGCTATTCCGCCGCGCGCCGCATAGGTTATGTACAGTACCGGGTGCAGGGTTGAATTCCAAAAGGGAATGCCTTTTGACGCTGTGTAAACGAAGCCCATATAGCCGATCATGATGATCGCGCCGACAATGCTTAAGTCCCTTCCAATTTCGATCAGCCAGGGTGCGGATAACGGCGAAATTTCCGGCCAGACTTGATGGGGCAGATACAAAACGGCGCCGCCTAAGAAAAATGCCAGCCCCCAAAATCCACGCGATACCCAAGATGTGCGTGCCTGGGTCATCATGCGCAATACCCGTTCGGGGCGGGCGATATTGACGAGGTGAGCAAGCCCGCCGAGACCAGCCAGGATGAAGGCGCCGACGAGGCTGAAGGTATCACTAAGGGCCAGACCAAACAGCCAAGCTCCGGCGGCTAATCCAACCAGAAAATGCCCGACAATCAGAAAAAATCCACGCCCTTCGGCCCATTCCCGCTGCGGTCGGTATTCGCTGTTGAGATCGTCGATAAGCTGTTCGTACCGGCTATCTAGAATTGCCATTGCGCAATGCTCCTTCCAAAGTTATGCCGGTAAATAATAGACACGTGGTTTCGTGCCTTTGTCCGGGTGCAGGGGAAATCCGCCGCGGTTCTTGATGAGAAGCGACACTTCGCTGGTTGGATCGTCAAAGTCGCCGAATATGCGGGCAATGGTCGGGCAATTGTCGACGCAGGCTGGTTTGCCGCCGGCCCGCACCCGGTCGCGGCAAAAATTGCACTTCATCACGACGCCGATCTGATGGCGGGTGGTCCGCGCTTGCTCGTAGGGCGTAATGCCGCCCTCACCGAAATAGGAACGCGGCTCGTCATTGAAAAAGCGCTGCGAATAGGGGCATGCCAGCATGCAGGTGCGGCAGCCGACGCATTTATCGGCGTCGATATCGACAATGCCGTCTTCTTCCCAGACGAAGCTCGCGCCGGTTGGGCAGGCATCAACGCAAGGCGGATCGTCGCAGTGATTACAAAGCACCGGCAGGAAAGTATTTTGTACCGTCGGGTAGGTGCCTTGTTGTTGTTTCAGCACGCGGGCGAAAAACACGCCGGGCGGCGTCCCGTTTTCCGCCTTACACGACAGTTGGCATCCGTAACAACCGATGCAGCGTTTCAAATCAATGACCATGCCCAATCTCATGATGCAGTCTCCTGTTTGGCGAGCTTAACCTTGGCACAGAGATCAAGGTTCAAATTGACCGGGCTGGCATGTTCGTAATCCAACTCAAGCAATTCGTTGAAAAATACTCCCTTGCCCTTGGCGATCGGCATGGTGTCGACCCAATGACCGGCCAGCGCCGCAATGCCGGCGCCTTCGGGATGAATGGTCTCGGTTAGCTTGACGCGACCTTCAACAACCCGCCCGACCGCTGTGGTCAGAGATATGACATCGCCTGATTTAATGCCTTTTTTCCGGCCGGTTTCGGTGTTTATGGCGATTGTGTAGGAGAATGGATCGAGCCTTGCCGCTTCATCGAGCCATGGGTTTTCCATGGTGTAGCTGTTGGTATGGATGATATCTCTGTAATAAAACGCGTAGAGATCAAAACCATCCTCCGAATGGGTGTGCGACTGACAGGGCAGCCAATCGGCGAGGGGTTCGTAATATTCACGCGGAATTTTCATGCCACGCGGCTCGGCAATAGCGGCAATTTTCTCGTAGGTGTCGGTCATCCATTCCCAGTAAATCGGAACGCGCACATCGACAAAGGCGCGCCAGTAAACTTCTTCTGGTTTCTTATCCCATTTGATAAGCCCGTGTTCCCGAAACCAATCATAGCCGTGCTCCGGTCCGAAATTATTCTTTAAATCGGCATCGCAGACTTCTTCGTAGGTATATTGCCGCTCGCCCTCCAATCGGTTGGGCGGTTCCAGATTGAGAGAGCCGTTATAGGCTGCATTGAGATCGGCCCGAAACCCGGCGCGATCGGAAAGGTCCAAAAGAACGTCGGCCATCTGGCGTTGTTCCCCTTGCGGGCCGACCACGGGCTGGCGCACCGGCCAGCACCATTCGCCGACGCCCGCCGGCAGAGAGAAAATAAAGGGGAAGTTGGACCTCGAATCCATCGACTGCAGATAGTCGGTGTCGGGCAGCACGATATCGGCAAATTCGGAGGTTTCGGTCAAAAGAACATCGAAACTGACGATCATTTTGTAGGTCTTTAGCGATTCTGCGACCACGTCTTTATTGGCGATGCTCATCAACAGGTTCGAGCCGTAATTAATAATCATTTCAGGCCGATACGGCAGGTCCATATCATCCCAAATTTTTTCGCGGTCGGTCGAATCCAGGAAGGGCGAAGTCATCGACATGACGAACAAATCCTGCAAGCCGATATTTTGCGGCATACGCGGCTCGCCGACCGGGTAGGGGTAGTGATAACCCATCCACATACCGGTAATCATCAAACCGTCGCGGTCTGGGTTTGGCTCGTACCACGGCTTGCCGGTATCTGGATGACCGTGGCAGGTGGGATTGAAACCGAGGCACGATCCGACCACATCGGCGGCGCCGACCATCTGGTTCAACAAATCGACTGCCAGGAAGTTGTAAACTGAATTCATGTGCCCTTGCGCGCCGCGAAAAGCAATGGCCGCCACCGGCCGGTACGGCACCGTGACGCCGTCAATGACGATGGTTGAACCGACCCGGGCTTCTTTTGAAAATTCGGCAGTAATGCGGCGAATATTTTCGGCTGGAACGGTGGTTATTTTTTCGCCCCATTCGGGGGTGAATTTTTTGAAATGTTCTTTCAATAAATCAAATGCGGTGCGGCAATGGGTGCCATCCACTTCGAACGCGCCGGTCAGCGCCATATCGGCGGGGTCGGTTTCATCGAACGGCCTTGCGGCTTTGGCTTTTTCGTCCCAGACCAAAGGCTTTTCACTATCGCCGTCGCGCATATAGCGTTTATCCGGGCCGATCAAATAGGCACCGTTGGTCTTGGCTTTTAAATAGGGCGCGTCGATAACACCAAGCTCGTTAACCAATACGTTGCACATGGCGAGCGCCAGGGCGCCATCGGTACCGACGCGGATCGGCACCCATTCGGTTGCCTTGGCGGCGGCAAAATTACACATCGGGTCAACCACCACCATTTTCATGCCGCGGTCGCGTGCATCTGCCGCCATGCCCATATTGGATGTTGATGCATGACCGGCCGAATGGCCTTTGGAAGCACCGAAATAGATGGCGTAGTTGCAATATTGGAAATCAGGCAGGATACCCCAGGATGCATGCATGATGCCGCTGATGAGATGGGCGCCGTTGCCGCAATGAAGGCCGCCGCCACCGGTCGAATGATTAGGCGTACCGAACCCGGCGGCAAAGGTTTGTAGCGGCAGGCGCGAAGCCGTCACCGTGGTGGTCCGTTGTATCAATAATTTGCGCGGGTCCTCCGCCCGAATGCGGCGTAATTCGGCGGCGATTTCATCCAACGCTTCGTCCCAGCTTATTTCTTTCCATTTGGGATCGATGCCGATGCCTTTTTCCGGGTTGGTGCGGCGCAGTGGCTTGGTGACCCGGTTGGGGTCGTAATGGCTCATGATGCCGCTGATGCCCTTGCCGCAGAGCCGGCCCTTGCCGACGACGCTTTCCGGATTGCCTTCGATTTTTATAATGACATCATCCACCCGGTGCGCCTTGATCGAGCACGACCCATAACAAAGGGCGCAAGAGGAGGGTATCCAAGCGTCGTCCTTGGCGGTTTCGCGTTTGAATTTTTCCTGAGTTTCAAACTGGTTGTCGATAATGTTCATATCATCGGTCCCTCGTTCAGCCGCCTTCGTAGGCAAGCACCAAAATTATTTCCAGATCAATCGAGCCATCTTTGGGCTCCAAAATTGCTTCGACATCTTCGATGGGAAAGCCATCGGCGAAAACACGGCAGCTTGGCGAAGCGGCGGCAAAAGTCCGTGAACGATTGGCAAAGAACGCCGGCCCGGCCACGGCTTGCACGCGTGCGATGACGTCCCCGATGGCGACGGGCTGCGTCATGGTCATGTGGATTGGGTTTTCGGGAACGATGGCGGAGAGAATACCGAACAATCGCACACTGACGTTTACGGCGGCGGTATCAAGTGCAGGGCTGGCGGGATGGTCCCCATTGCTCGCGGCGGATTGCCCAATTTTGTTTCGGGACTGGCGGTGCGATCTGTACCACAGCGTGGCCGATCTGTCTCTTGCCGACATCGCGTCCATTAATCCTAAGCCTCATTTATTTGAGACCAATTTAGGTTCGATTCTGCGTAGCGACCTTGATTTGGATCAATGAGGGTCTTTTTATGCGGTGGGGGCAGGTTGGGACTTGATGTTAATGTCGCGTTGCGGGAAGGGTATTTCGATACCGTTTTCTTTAAATTTTTGCCAAATTTGGAGGTAAATATCGCTTTTGACATTGGCAACGCCATTAAAGGGGTCGGATATCCAAACGCGGAGTTCCAGATCGATGGAACTGTCGCCAAAGCCCATTATCAGGCAGGTGGGTTCTCTCCAATTCAGCACCCTCTCGACTTCCTTCGCGGCGCTGATGCAGATTTCTATTGCCCTTGGAACGTCGGATCCATAGGAAATTCCGACCGGCAGGCGGAGCCTGATTTCACTGTTACTGTGGGTCCAGTTGGCGACCCGTTGCGAGACCAATTCTTCATTGGGGATAAGATGTTCGATGCCGTCGCGGGTAATCACCGAGACGTAGCGCCCGCCCAATGAATTGACGGTGCCGTAGGTGGTTCCCACTTCGATAACGTCGCCGGGTTTGATGGATTTATCCATCAAGATCATCATGCCGTTAAAAAGGTTGGAGACGGATTTTTGCAGGCCAAATCCGATACCAACGCCGACGGCGCCGGAAAATACCGCAAAGACTGTCAGATCGATGCCGACGATGCTCAACGCGGCAACGATGGCGATGACCAGCAGGACGACTTTCAATAACTTGGTGAACAGCACCTGCATTGATGGCGTCAAATTGGGTAGGGTCTTGATGCGTTGTTCAAGTAATTTCGAAGACAGCGATGCCAGCCAGACCAGCATGGCAAGAGACATCATACCCTTGATAACAATCAGGGCGGATATCCGCAGATCGCCCAAAGTGATGTCCAGGCTGTCTAGGAACGCCATTGCCGGATCGAGAAGATTGACGATATTGAGGGCTGCAATCGTCCATGCAATGAGGGAAATCGTCTTGGCCCACATCTTGTCGCGGATGAGAACGACGGTCAGGCGAATAATAATCCAGGCGCTCAGCAAGCTGACCGTTACGGTCATCAAATGGTGCGGCCATTTGGCAAAACCGGCGACAAGCCCCGAAAGATACTGAAGAACCACCCAAACGAACGGCAGCGCGACAACGGAAAGGGTTTCACCGATTTTTGTGATGATATCGTCGGCGCCTCGCCATTGGGTCAATTTGGCAATACCGTTGCCAACTTGCTGGCGGGCGGCCAGGGCGATCAGGAAAGCAATCAAGATGACCGCAAGCTGGCCGAGCGAGCTTAAGACAAAAATTTCGGCAAGCAGCCAATCGACCATGGCCAATAGCTGACTTTGCAGAAATTGTGGGTCGACTAATTTCTTTGCCATGGATTCCATCTTAGCCTGATAGACGACGAGGCCTAACAACCCCTTAACACGCTCAACCTAGGCCCCTTCTCGACAGAGGCGGCAACTTCGGTCTAGGATCAGATAAACGGGGAATGAGCAGAGGTAGAGATATGCCGAAAGTCAGTGATATCCTTTATATGCGCCTGGCGTCACCCGATCTTGATGTGCAGGAAGAGTTCTTGTCGAATTTCGGAATGCACCGGGTCGAGAGAACCAAAAAAGCCCTTTACATGCGGGGCACGGACCCGAACCACCACATCCATGTGACCGAATTGGGCGACCCAGCGGTTTTGGGCTGGGCCTATCTGGCGGAAAACCAGGATAACTTAAAAGAATTCGCATCTCTGGATGGTGCTTCGGGCGTCGAGGAAATTGATGAGCCCGGCGGCGGTTACCGGGTGCGCATGACCGATCCCAACGGTTTCGAAATCGAAGTCGTGCACGGAATCGAAGAAGTAAATCCGCTGCCGGTACGCCGCAATCAGGTCAATTGGGGCGAACAGCCGACGCGCCGAACCAATGAGGCAACTCGTTTGCAACACGGCCCGGCGGAGGTCAAGCGCATGGCCCATGCAGTCATCGCATCTACCGACCTTAAGGGGACGCTGGCCTGGTATCGGGCCAATATCGGCCTCACTTGTTCCGATGATATTTATGACGGCGAGCCTGATAATTTGGTGGCGTCTTTCAACCGCCTCGATCGCGGCGAAGATTTTGTCGATCATCATGTTTTATTTGCGGTGCAGGGCGATCATGCGGGTCTTAATCATGTTGCCTTCGAAGTGGCTGATATCGACGACGTCATGGTCGGGCACGATCATCTGAAATCGACCGGTAAATACGAACATGCTTGGGGCATCGGTCGCCATCTTCTTGGCGATCAGGTCTTCGATTATTGGTTTGATCCCTATCGGCGCGTCCACGAACACAACACGGATAATGCTGTGTTTAATAATACGGTGTCCGGAAATTTGGTTACATTCGAAGAGATGCAAGGTGGCCAGTGGGGCCCGCCGCCGCCGGAAATCTTCCTCAATCACGCAGTAAAATAGCATAATCCATGACTAGGAAAATCGCGGTGCTCGGCACCGGCGCGAACGGCAGCTGCATTGCGGTAGATTTAGTACGGGGCGGCCACGATGTCGTTCTAATCGATCAATGGCCCGAACATGTGGAAACCATGCGCGCCAAGGGTTTGACCATCTCCATGCCGGGTGAAGAATTGCACGTTGATGTGGACGCCCATCATTTGTGCGACGTCTGCGCCTTGGGCCAAACATTCGACATCGTAATTTTGTGCGTCAAAGCCTACGACACAAAGTGGACAGCGCAACTGATCGAGCCTTATTTGGCCGAAGACGGCTTGTTGATCGGCATTCAAAACGCCATGACCACCGAAGATATCATTGCCGTGGTCGGACCGTCCCGCACTCTTGGCTGTGTCATCGAATTATCTTCCGAAATATTTACTCCCGGAATTGTGCAGCGCAACACACCGCCGGCGAAGACGTGGTTCGGGCTCGGCAGTCTTGATCCTTCGACTGCCGGCCGGGAAGCGGAAATTGAGGAAATTTTAAAATGCGCTGGGCGGGTCAGCATTACATCAGATATTTTGTCCGCCAAATGGATGAAGCTGGTGGTCAACACAATGTGCTTGGGGCCAATGGCGATGCTCGGCCTCGCCCAACAAGAAGCCGCTAAATTGCCTGGCATGCGCGAATTGGTATTAAAGATCGGCACCGAAGCGCTCGCCATCGGCCAGGAACGCGGCCATCGGATCGAGCCTATATTTGGCCTTAGCGAAGAAGACGTTGCCGATACAAACCGGTTATTGGAAAAGTTGTTTGATAAGTTGGTGTCTGACATCGGTCCCAAAGCCCGCGATTGCGTGCTCCAAGATCATATAAAGGGCCGCTATAGCGAGGTCGATCAGATCAACGGCTTGGTCGTCGAAGAATGTGAAGCGCGTGGGATATCAGCGCCGGCGAACGCGGCAATTGTCGAAATTACCCGGCGCATAACTGCCGGAGAGTTGGAACCCGATCCCGCGAATTTGGATTTGGTCTTGGGGTCGCTGGCGGGATAAACGCGAGCGGGTGCGCCTCGAAAGAGAGGAACACACCCGCTCGAATTTTTTCTTACATCGCTTTCTTCATCAAGCGCGCCTGCATGGCGTCCGCCTTGGCCGACCAGAGACCTTTTTCTTTATAAAAGGCGATGGCCGCCGGGTGGTAGGGCAATTCGGCGAGAAGCGATACCGAAGACTTGTTAAGGAAACCGGCCAGCGCCCGGTGCGACTTGCGCAGTTCTGCTTCGTTGTTCCACAATGCCTCGGCTGCCGCGCGCACCGCCTTGTCGCTGGTGTGGGAACTGGCGATGACATACATTTCCTGGGTCAAAAGCTGGGTACCCTTGGGGAAATAAGGCATGTTTCCTTTAAATTTATCGGCATAAAGGAACGGCATTTTCGATACTTTGCGGATGGTATCCATCTGCGCATCGGTAAGATCGTTCATAGGAACGAAGCGGATGCCGACCTTGGCATTGGCTTGGCGTGCTTGCGGCATCATTGGGCTGGCCCATGCAGCATCGGCGCGTCCCTCAACGATTGCCTGCACGCCGCCAACGACGGCGACGGTCGGAACCTTAGTGACGTCGTTATAGGTAAGCCCGTGCGCGGCCAACGAGGCTTCGGTCATCACCCGAATAACCGGCTGTCCGCCATAGCCACTGGTAACGCGTTTCCCCTTCAAGTCCTTGATGGATTTAATAGGAGAATCTTTACGCACCATAAATCCGAGCAACGATGCCCCCTTGGAAGACCGGACCAGACGAAGATTTTTGGTGTGTAACCTCGAACCAACATTGTTGAATGCAACAAAAAAGCTGGCCGCAAAATGCGAGCCAAATTGTACTTTGCCCGAGTCCAGTTCCGGGATCCAGGCTTCGGGACCGGCGAAGGAACGCACCCGTACGGTAAGCGCCGAGCGTTGGCTGATGATTTTGCCGATGGTGCCGCCGGTGGCGTTGACGATGCTGCCGACTTTATCCGTGCCATAAACTACGGTCTGCGCCATGGATGGGGATACGGCCACGGTTGCGGCAAAAGCCACAGCCAATGCACTTAAAAATTGCGCCCGATGGCGCCCGGAAATTATCGACATTATTAATCCTCCCAGTCGGTGAATAATTGTTATCTATAAATTGCTGTTTATCCTAACGAACAAGCAAAGCCAATGGCAAGCTTCCGGCTTGGCTCCTTGTAAAGGGACCGGACTGCCGGTAATTATAACGGCAATTAGGCCGTAGGGGAGACGTACGTGACCGAAGACGGAGCGCAAGATTCCGGAAAATACCGGAACCATAGGGGGGCATTTAAGCCCCTCCTGAATTTTTTATATTTTTTGATTACCTTATTCGGCGTTGCCTGGGCGGTACAGGTCCAGCACATGCTGGGATTGGTGGTATTTCGCGAACAATACCTGGCGCTGATGCTTGGCATAGGGCTGGTCACCATATTTATCGCCGTCAAAGCGCGAAAGGGCGAACCCGATGGCGGTGGTGTTCCCTGGTATGACTGGATCGGCGCCGGGCTCAGCCTCATTACGACCAGTTACATCGTTGTTCAATATCCAGAACTGATTCTTGATATTGCCTCGACCACGCCTGATCGTTGGGGGTTTGGGGCAATTATCGTCCTTTTAATCCTCGAAGCGACGCGCCGCCTGGTTGGCTGGATTTTGATCTGGCTCGCCCTGATCTTCATCGCCTATGCCAAATATTCCCATTTGTTTCCGGGGATTCTCAATGCACCAAGCACAGAATGGGCGCGTCTCGGCGCCTATTTCTATATCGACACCAATGCAGTGCTTGGCCTGCCCCTGACGGTGATGTCGACAATCATCATCGCCTTTATCCTGTTTGGCCGCATTCTCTATTCTATGAATGCGGATAAGTTCCTGACCGGCTTTGCACTCGCCATAATGGGTCGCTATCGCGGCGGCCCGGCCAAGGTGGCTGTTGGCGCCTCCAGCTTGTTCGGCACAATTTCCGGCAGCGTCGTATCCAACGTCGTGATGGATGGCCCGATCACCATCCCGATGATGACCAATTCCGGCTATAAACCGCACATGGCGGCGGCGATCGAGGCGGTGGCTTCGACCGGCGGGCAGATCATGCCGCCGGTCATGGGCATTACCGCCTTCCTGATCGCCGATTGGCTCGGCATCGCCTATTCAGAAGTGGTTATCGCCGCGCTGTTCCCGGCGGTCCTTTATTACGTCGCCTTATTTATGCAGGTGGATTTGGAAGCAGCCAAAGCCGGCCTCGTTGGCTTGCCGGCTGATCGGCTTCCACAAATTGGCCAGGTCATGCGCCAGGGTTGGGTGTTCATTCTGCCGTTTGGGATCCTAATTTATACGTTAATTTGGCTTGCCTGGGAGCCTGGAAAATCGGCTGTTGCAGCCGTCTTTGCAGCGCTGGTTATTGGATTTTTGCAGCCTACAACCCGCCCGACGTTGCGTAAAATCTGGATTGCTATGGTTGAAACCGGCCAAACTGTCCTCGATCTTCTTGTCATCACCGCGGTTGCCGGTCTGATCATTGGCTCGTTGCAGGTATCTGGTCTGGCGTTCGGTATGTCGCTGATATTGGTGACGGTGGCCGCCGGCAGCCTGATCTTGCTGTTGATGATGACGGCGGGGCTTTCGTTCGTTCTCGGCATGGGGATGCCGACGGCGGTTATCTATATATTACTGGCAATTTTGGTGGCGCCTTCGCTGACGGAATTTGGCGTTCCGCCCTTGGCGGCGCATCTATTTCTATTTTATTTCGGCATGCTGTCGATGATTACGCCGCCGATGTGCATCGCGACATTCGCAGCGGCGACAATCGCGCGCTGCGATTTTTGGAGCGCCGGCTGGGCCGGTATGCGGCTCGGCATTGTCGCTTATATAATTCCTTTCATGTTCGTTTATCACCCTGAGCTTCTGCTCATCGGCGAGCCGTTGAATATAGTCTTGGCCCTGATCACGGCGCTCGTCGGTGTAGCCTTTCTCTCGACCGGCTTTGCGGGATATCTATTTGCGCCGATGAACCGCATCAGTCAGGTCTTGATGATTATTGCTGGGCTGAGCCTCATTCCGTCGCCACTCGGCAGCCGGTTGTGGTTGGCCGTTAATATAGGGGGGTTTGTATTAGGGATCGCCACCGCGCTCCGCCAACGCATGTTGGCGGCAGCAAAGGTCGCAGAAGCGGTATAATAAAATTTATGGTTATAGACTGCGCCGGGCAACTCGCTCAGCGCATCGTGCTGGGCAGCCACAACGCGATGTCGGGAAACGCCACCAGGATCGCGATCAGGAGAATTTCGGCGATGACGAACGGCGTGACGCCCCGGAATATATCTTCCAGTGGCACGTCCGGGGCCAGGCCCTTGATGACGAACACATTTATTCCGATCGGCGGTGTGATCAGACCCAGCTCCACCACCATGACGACAATTATTCCGAACCAGATGGGATCGTAGCCCAGGGCCGCGACGATGGGAAAAAAGATGGGGATGGTGAGCAGCACCATGGCCAGTGAATCCATGACGCAGCCGAGAAGAATATAGATTAGCAGGATAACCAGCAGCACCCCAAGCCGGCCCAGCTCCAGCCCCTCGATCCAGCCGCTGATGACTTGCGGCACGCCGGCGAGGACGAGGAAGTTGTTGAACATGATGGCGCCGATCAAAATGGTGAAGATCATCGCCGTGGTCTTTGCTGTATTGAGGAGCGAATCCGCCATCATCTCCCACGAAAATGTGCCGTTGATGACCGACAGAATGGCTGCGCCGCAGGCGCCGACGCCGGCCGCCTCGGTGGGCGAGAAGACGCCGGTATAGATACCGCCGATGACGCATATGAAGAGCAGCAGCACCCCCCAGACATCGCGCAGCGCCATCAACCTCTGGCGCGCCGTGGCGCGTTCGCCGCGCGGGCCGAGTGCCGGGTTTATCCGGGTCATGATGCTGATCGCCGCCATGAAGAACAGCACGGTCATGATGCCGGGAACGATGCCGGCAAGGAACAGTTCGGCTATGGAGGATTCGGTAAGAATTCCGTAAAGCACCATGAGCACGCTCGGCGGGATCAAAATGCCGATGGTGCCGCCGGCGGCAACCGAGCCGGTGGCCAGTCGGTCATCGTAGTTGTAGCGCCGCATTTCGGGCAGCGCCACTTGGCTCATGGTTGCCGCAGTGGCAAGCGAAGAGCCGCAGATGGCGGCAAAGGCGCCGCAGCCGCCGATGGTCGCCAGCGCCAGACCGCCGCGCCGGTGGCCGAGCCAGGTATTGCAAGAGCGGTAGAGCGCTTCGCTGAGGCCCGCGTTGCTGGCGATGAAACCCATAAGCACGAACATCGGAACCACAGATAGATTGTAATCGATGGCGGTATCGAAGACCGTCGAGCCGAGGAGCGTCAGGGTCCCGTGGGGGCTGACCAGGACCAACGTGCCGACTGTCGCGGTAAGCCCCAGGGCAAAGCCGATCGGCATGCCGAGCGCCAGCAGGCCGAAAAGCATCACGAATATGATGATGGAGAGAAGTTCTTTATCCAACGGCGTCGTACTCCCGGGACTAGATTTTGCTATCGGTGGTCTGGCTGCCGCTGCCGCCGCCGCCGTTGAAGATATGGAGAAGCGTGCTGGTGAGGAAAAGCAGGGCGGAAATGGTCATGATCAAGCCGAAGGGCCAAAGCAGGATAAAGTAGGTCGGCGTCATGTCGCCCAACTCATACAGGTCCCAGGATTTTTCACCCAGGCGCCAGACCAGGACGCTCAAGTAACCGAATGTGACAATATTTATAAATACGTCCACCGCCGCGCGGAGTTTTGGTGCCATCCGCAGGGTCACGAAATCGACCGATACATGTTCCCGTGTATGCGTCACCAGCCCGACGGCGAGGAAGACAATCAGCCCCATCGCCAGTTCGGTGAATTCGAGCGTGAAGGTGAGGGGGCGGTTGAACGCATAGCGACCGATCACGTCGGCAAACGTGATCACCGCCATCACTGCCAGGATAACAGCAGCGCAACGGGCGAGCCATAAAGCGACTCGCCCGTTTAACCGGCTGTACGGACCGGCGTCTTCGTCTTCCATAATCTAATCAACCCGCGTTGGCGCGAACCTTGGCGAGGAAATCTTCATATAGCTTCTGGCCGTCGTGACCTTTTTTGTTCGCCATATCGATCCAGTTCCGCCGCACCAAGTCGAGCTTCTTCTTGAGCTTTACGACCTCCGCCGGTGCGAGGGTTGTGATGACGTTGTCCTTCCGGCCAAGAGCGTCATTACGGGCCACTTTGTCGGCTGCGTCCCAATACGCACCCATCATTTTGGAGCCCGACTTGCCGCCAGCCTTCATCAACGCCGCCTTGTTTGCCGCCGTCAGGCCGTCCCAAGATTTCCGGCCGATATTGAAGCCGAAAGAAGAGGCATACATGCCGCCCGGCACTTCCAGGTGTTGTTTGGCAACTTCATTGAGCCGGAAGCTGTTCACTGCTTCCCACGGGAAGAAGATGGCGTCCACCGTGTTGCGTTGAATTGCTTCGTAGGCGCCGCTGGCGGGCATGGAGACGACCGCCATTTCCAGGGCCTTACCGATGGCGACGTTGGAACCGCCGGCGCGGACTTTAACCCTGATCAGGCTATCAACCGTTTTGTAGGGCTTGTTGCTGTGCAGCAGGCCCGGACCGTGGACGAAGGATGCCACCAGTTTGCTATCCTTGAATTCTTCTTTTTCAAGGCCATTCTCGGCGTACCATTGCCACAAGGCCGGCCCGCAGGTGGTCGCGTTGGGGCAGACGAAGGGCAGTTCAGCAACTTGATAGAGGGAGAAGCGGCCCGGCGTGTAGCCGGCGATGAACCAAACCATGTCGCGTACGCCGGTTCTGACCAAGTCATATTGTCCCGGAGGTTTGCCGATTCTGGCGGTGTCGATCTTTATGACCAAGTCGCCGCCGGAAGCCTTAGCGACCTCACCGGCCCAGCCTTGCTGGCTTTTAGACATGTGGTGCTTCGGTCCCCACCAATAGGCCATGGTGAGCGACTGTTTTTGGGCCACTGCCGGAAAGGCGGTAAAGACGAACAAGGCAACTGCGACCATGTTCAATAGTGAAATTTTACGTAGGATAGTTTTACTGAGAACTGACATTTTCGTCTCCCATAAAAAAATACTTCCGGTTAAAGGCTTGCGGTTTTATGCCGCCAGAATACCCATCCCGAAATTGCCACTTACTCTAACAATATATTGAGCCTCGGGCCAAGCTTCATTTGAAGGATGGGAAAAAGAGATTGCGGCAAGGTTTCAATGATCTAGTCAACGTTTTCCGGCGGCGGCTGCAGCGCCTGGGTCCGGTCGGCCAGGGTGTAATCGCGCACCACTTCGGCGACCCGGATGTGATAATCATTGAACAGGCTTTGGCGGCCTTCGGCTTGGGCGCGTTGGTGGTTGGCGACGCTTCGCCATTCTGAGATGGCGTCTTCGTCCCGCCAATAAGACAGCGACAGCATCCGGTTTTCATCGGCCAAGCTTTGAAATCGCTCGATGGAGATGAAGCCATCCATTTTTTCAAGCTCTTGGCGAAGCTTGCCGGCGATTTCCAGGTAGGTATCCTTTGCCCCGGCTTTGGGCTCTACTTCGAAAATAACCACATGCATGGGGCGCTCCCTCCCTTAGAACCCGTAAAGCTGGGCCGGGTTGTCTGCTAAAATTTGATTGCGAACGGCTTCATCGCCGGCCCATTGAAGCAAGCTGTCCAACATAATTGCATCGTCCGGGCGCGGCTCGATCGACGGGTGCGGCCAGTTGGATGCCCATAACATATGTTCGGGCGCAGCTTTGATGAGTTTTTCGGCCAACTTGCCGACAGCTTCGAAAATAGGCGCGCCTTCGGGTTCGGTCAGATACGGCGCCGATAGTTTTACCCAAGCGCCGTTTTCGACGAGGCCCAATAGTGCCCGAAAGCCCACATGATCTGTGCCGATTGGCTCGAAGAACCGGCCCACATGATCGATTACCAATTCACCGGCGACATTTTTAATGTCATTCAGGCGGGTCGGTATTTCGCGGCCTTCGAGTTGCAATTGCGTGTGCCAGCCGTGCTCTTTCACCCGCGCCGACATCTCGCCGATTATATCCCAGGGCAGCGCGCCGCCGCCGATCATGTGGAAGCGAATTCCGCGCGCGCCCTTCGATGTTAGCTCCGCAAGTTCGTCATCAGTGACGGACGCATCAACAACAACAACGGCGCGGGCATTCTCGCCAATGGCGGCAACCGCTTCCATGGTACAGGAATTGTCTTTGCCGTAGGTGCTGGGTTGCACGACGACAACCCGTTCCAACGCCAAACGAGCCTGGAGTTTCCGATAATCTTCCAGCCGCGCGTTGTCCAACGGTTCGATCAACGCGTCCGGCGCCATATCAAAGCCGGGTTCGTAGAAATGCATATGGGTATCGGTGGCGCCGGCGGGCGCCTTGCAAACCGGTCCAGGGGCATTTTCGAAAATATAGGTCATGATTTATTTCTTAGGCTTCACTTTGGCGAGATTTTTGACCGAGACGACATCTTTGATGTCTTTAACAATGCCGCTTGCCTTGTTTTTTTCGGTGCCAGATAGGGCACGGCCAAATAAATAGACATGCCCGCCGACCGAGCGCCAGCGGAAATTAGTCACATTGACGCCCTTACCATCCAGTAAAAGCGCGTTGATCTTGCTTTCGATCAACGTGTCGTCAACAAAATTTTCGACCGCCCCCTTTTTTTTGCCAAGTGCCTTAATCACCCTGATTTCGTTATAGATTTTTTTCACGTCTTGGATTTTGCGCGTCAGCTTTTCGGCTTGTGATCTTTGTTTTCCGGTTTCTACGGCCCCGGTCAGCATAACGTCTTGCTCGTATACATCGGCGCTGATTGAGATTACGTCGCCCCCCATTTTGCCGATAACTTCCTTGGTAAATGTGGCCTTAATGGCCAGATCCTTGGCGATATCCTCGCTCGCGCGGTCTTCGACGGCGGCTTCGACCGCGCCTTTGATGATTGATAGCGGATTGATAAATTCGATGGCCTGCGCCGGCGAAGCCGCCATTAAAAATGCGCCGCATAGGAAGGCAAATATTCGCATTAAAAAAAATCCTCAATTATCACACCGATGCCGGATTGTACTCCAAGGCGTTCCGATCTCATACCGAATGAATGTTTTCTTTTATATAACGCTACGCCGCGCTAATGTATGAGTATTCTGGGACGCGGTCGCGCAATCGGTGTTGAGGGTGATGGGATAATGGTTAGACCATTTAGCCTGCATCATATTTTATTTTTCTGTTTTATCGGGCTGGTATCTGTCCCGTCGATTGTCCTGGTCATATGGTTGGAACGTTCCGCCGTTGACCGTGGCCTTGAAGGGGCGGCGGACAAGCATCTCGTTCTTGCCCAAAGCGTAAGTTTTGCAATTAGCCGTTACATCAAAGATGTGAAATCGGTCGTTGCATATGCGCGCGAAGAATTGGAATACGGCGCGGATATGCGCAAAGTTCCCCAATTGCTCGGTGGGACGAATATCAAATATATCATTCGCACCGACAAGGGCCTCAATATTCGTCGGCAAATTGTAGCCGGAAAGGAAGTGCCGTTTAAAAAGTTCCCACTTTCAATCCGGGACCAGCTTGCAGATGTATTTAAAGTCGCGCGGAATAATCCAAAGGCCCTCAATCTTTCATCCGTTATCCATAACCATGAAAATGTGCCGGCGCTCTATTATATATGTGCGGAAGATGATGGTGGGTATACAATCGCCGAGGTTGGAACCGAATACGTGGTCCAGCTTCAGCGAAACATGAAATTCGGGTCCAGCGGTCATGCCGCCATCGTTGATCGAAAAGGCCACGTTATCGGTCATCCCTCGAAAGAGTGGCGAGATAGCATCCGCGATCTGTCAGCTGTGACGCCGGTGAAGTTAATGCAAGCCGGAAAGCGCGGTATATCGGTGTTCCATTCGCCGGCGGCCGATAAAATGATGGTGGCCGGGTATCTGGTAGAGCCGCGTACCGGGTGGGGCATAATGGTTCCAGAACCGCTGGACGAAGTGATTGCGGCCGCGCGCGGTGATTTGACCGGCGAAATAACCATAATAGTGATCGCAACATTGCTTGCTGCGATCGCCAGTTGGTGGCTGGCCAGATACCTCGTTACCCCAATCCAACGCATTGCCGATGCGGCAGCGAGCTATCAGCGAGACAAAATTTTGGTCACCGTCCATTATCAGGATGTTTCGGCGCCCAGGGAATTACACGTTTTGGCAGAGGCTTATAATTCGCTGGTTAACAGTACCAGTGCGCTGCAACGAGATTTGGAACATCGCGTCGAACAAAGAACGGCCGCTTTGGAATCAGAGGTGGTTGAACGCCGGCTTGTCGAACAAAAATTACGCGACCAGCAAGCCCAACTCGCCCACATAACGCGCGTAAGCACGATGGGGGAAATGGCAAGCGGTATCGCACATGAACTCAATCAGCCGCTGGCGGCAATTTGCGCCTATATTGACGGCTGTTTAAATCGGCTTGATGGCGACGGTTCTGCTATAGATCCGGATATCGTGCGCGCCCTTGAAAAAGCATCCCAGCAAGCAACCCGCGCCGGCAATATTATTCGCCGTGTGCGGGATTTTGTCCGTTATGGCGATGATGAATTTAGAACGGTCGATATCAATGAAGCTGTTCGCGAAGCTGCTGATTTGCTGCAAAACGAAGCGCATTTATATTCGGTCACCATTGAAACAGAAATCCCAAATTCACCGAGCGAAGTGTTTGCCGATGCAATCCAAATCCAGCAAATAGTGCTGAATTTCGGTCGCAACGGCATTGATGCCATTCAATCAATGCCCGAAAAAAGCAGAAAGCTCATTATTCGAACCAATTCCAGCGACGATGGATGGATCGATATTACGGTCGAAGATGCCGGCGCTGGGCTCATTCCAGATGTGGCAGATCAAATATTCGACCCTTTTTTCTCGACCAAAGAAGATGGGCTCGGAATGGGATTGGCAATATGCCGCTCCATTGCCGAGATGCATGACGGCCGGGTTTGGTATAAGCCTGCGAAAAGTGGCGGTTGCGTGTTTGGCTTGACGATGAACCGGTTGGAGGTTCGCTCCTATGCTTAACGCTGATCCTTTTGTTTACATCGTGGATGACGACCCAGCGGTCAGGGATTCGCTGCAATGGTTGGTAGAATCGGTTGGTATGAGGGTTCAAACATTTGCGACCGGAACGGATTTTCTGGAAGGAAATCTAAATGACAAAAGTGGATGCGTCATTTTGGATATCAGAATGCCGGGGATGAGCGGCACGGAAGTCTTCGAAGAAATGAAAGTTGAAAATTCTGGGATTCCGGTCATTTTTCTTACCGGGCACGGTGATGTTCACCTGGCAGTTCGGGCAATGAAATCGGGCGCATTCGATTTTATTGAAAAGCCGTTCAACGACCAAAATCTCCTAGATCTAATCCAGCAGGCAATGCGTAGGGATGAAGATAACAGGGGCGATCAGAAAAAAATAGATGAAATCCGCGAGCGCATCCAAAACTTGAGCACGCGGGAGCGCGAGGTGATGGAGAACGTGGTTGGCGGAAATTCAAATAGAATTATCGCCGAGAAACTTGAATTGAGCGAGAAGACGATAGAATTTCACCGCGCAAAATTGATGGAAAAAATGATGGCCGCATCGCTCGCCGATTTAATCAGAATGGTAACAGCTTACGACAAGGTGTCCGGGAATAAATTGTTCAAGAAGAATAAAAGTTCTGACGCCAATTAATATTTGAATTTGAAACTCTGCTTGGTCGCAAATCAGCTATTCTAGGCTATGAACTTTTGACGGCCGATTTTTCATGTCGCCGTCCCAACGTTTGGCTGAATCCCATTCGATACCAAACTGATCCAGGCAGCGGGCGACTATATGATTAATGATGTCGTCTAAATTTTGCGGATGATTGTAGAACGCCGGCATTGGCGGGAGAATGGTTACTCCCATCCGCGATAGTTTCAGCATATTTTCCAAATGGATTTCGCTTAAAGGTGTTTCACGCGCCACCAAAACGAGTGGGCGGCGTTCCTTCAACACGACATCCGCGGCCCGGTGTACTAAGTGGTCGCCGAGGCCATTGGCTATGGCTGCAACCGAACGGGTAGAGCAGGGAACAATAATCATTCCGTCAGTCACGAATGAGCCCGATGAGATGGCGGCCCCCATATCGCCGGATCCGTAAAATTCATCGGCGAGGGCACGTAAATCTTCAAGGGTGGTATCGGTTTCGTGTTCAAGCGTCTGCTGAGCCCATTTGCTTACGACAAGATGCACTTCAACATCCATATCCTTAAGCGCTTCTAACATACGAACGCCGAATATAGAGCCGCTGGCCCCGGTCATCCCAACAATAAGCTTTTTCACAACGCGCTCCTCAGACTTTTCTTATACCGTTGAAGATATGAGTTAAATACAGGAATTAGCAAGGGAAAGCGTCCGGCTTTAGGTGTTGCCGCGGCGCTCTCGCCACAATCCCAATTTGCTTTGAACAACTTTGTCGGTGCCTTCAAATATATAAGTGTTTTCGTCCACTTCAAACCTATGGGGATACCAGCACGGTACGACAAATATATCGCGCGGCGAAAATTCGATAATTTGTTCCGCATCGCCGCTGCCGATAACGACCCGGCCCTTGCCTTCAAGGCAGGTGAATATTGCACCTTCGGTTGTTTGGTAGCGTTCGGTTTTAAAGCCTTGTGGCATTCGGATCAGGAATGTCGAAATCGAAGACATGGCCGGCCCGCCGGTGGTCGGATCAATGAATTCCATTTTTATCCCGTGGTAGGGATCGAGCTCGCTGTTCGCTGACAGGGCTTCCATTGTTTCGCGCGATTTTTCGTAGGGGTAACAGAAAATCGGTGAATTCAAGTTATCCGGCTGCAACCCGACGGGCAGCATGTTGGAGCCATAGCGATGGAGACTGTCACCAGGCGGCGGGCCTTCCGGAAATTGCTCGTCAGGATAGGATTCGTAGAAAATGGTGCCGATGGATTTAAGCAAAGGTAGATCAAGAATATCCTGCCAAACCACTGGTTCCGTGCCTTCGTGACCGTGATCGTGCCAACACCAGTTGGGGGTGATGATGTAATCTCCATAATGCATCACGGTTTTTTCGCCATTAACCGAAGTGTAGGCGCCATCGCCTTCAAGAATAAGGCGAAGTGCATTGGGTGTGTGCCGATGGGCCGGCGCGATTTCACCGGGAAGGATCAGTTGCAGTCCGGTAAATAAGGTTTCGGTTGCCTTGCATTGGTCCTGGAACGCTGGATTTTCGAGCATCAAAACACGGCGCTGCGCTTCCTGGGCGGAAATAAGGTCACCCGATTCCATTAAAATGCCGCGCAGTTCGTCGTATTTCCAGATATGAGGTACCGACGTTATCTGAGGCTCGATAGACAGCAAATCGCGGTATTGGTCCCAAAGCGGCGAGATTCCCAATTTTCTGAGGCGGTCTTTATAATCCTGCCGTTGACTATCGATGTCTTTAGTTTGGGCGGCACGCGCCATTTTGGTGCTCCTAATACTCGGTATCTACATTTATCATTATCATTTTGGGAGTTGCGGCCTTAATATTCAATCGCTTAACGGTCAGCGTTAGTGCCCGCTAATTTTAGCGTGAAGCGGCTTAGTCTCCTCAAACGTGGCTTTCTGTGCGTCGCTAGCTTCCATTTGGTGATTATCTTTCCATTGGCCGTAAGGCATGCCGTAAACAACTTCGCGGGCATCGTCATAGGTCATTGGGACACCGCGTTCATCGGCCGCTGCCATATACCATTTTGCCAGGCAGTTCCTGCAAAATCCGGCCAGATTCATGATATCAATATTCTGGGCGTCGGTCCGTTTTTGTAGATGTTTGATAAGCCCTCTGAAGGCTGCGGCTTCAAGTTCGGTGCGCGTTTTTTCGTCCATAGTGTTGTTGTTTCCTTTAATGATCATCCAAGCTTTAGCCAGCAAAACTGGGTTCTAATCTAGCGGTTGGCGGAATGTTCGAAAAGAGCCGGCTGCAATTGCCCAATATTTCCCCAAATTTATCAATATATTGATGTCATCTTCCAATTGAGCCCTATATATAGAACATGTTAAGGTCGATGATGTATTCATATATGTCGAAATTGGAGAATTAATTATGGCACCCAAATTGCCGGGACGGACCGATGGCTTAAATCCATCTATCGAAATGGTCCATGATGCCGATTTGCCTAAGGATGCGGCGTCCCCACCTCCGATCGACACTGCAATGGAATCTCACGCCGAGGCAAGAAGCGTTCGGGCCGAACCGATCGGACCGGATGCGCCGGGGATCGAAGCGGCCGATTGGAAGGCGCCTTTATATGTTCGCTGGCGGCTATTAAGTATTGCTGCGCTGCTGTTGAGCGGCGTATGGATAATTTTGGCTTTTAATTACGTCTTGAGTAGAGTTCCGCTAAGCGATCTGGCTCAACTCTTGCCCCATGAAATTGGCGGCATGGTCGCCGGCGTCTTCATGCCGGTTGCGCTTCTTTGGGTCGTCGTTGCATTTTACGAACGTGCCAAGATGTATCAAAGCGAAGCCAAGGCGTTGCGCTGGCATCTGAAGGCGATCACCTATCCTTCGCACGAAGCTGAAACGCGCGTTTCAGAAATTACCACGACATTGCGAACGCAGGCGCAATTTTTGACGCGAGCTTCGGAAGAGGCGTTGTCGCGGGTATCGAACGCTGCCGAGCTGATCAAGAAAGAAACTTTGGCGCTTACCACTGCATCCGAAGAAGTAACGGTAAAATCGGAAGGGGCGGGCGAAAAACTACGCCAACAGGCAGAAGATTTGGTGTTGGCGTCTGACAGGGCCATCACCCGAGCGCGCGAGGCCGGCAATCTATTGCATCATCAGTCACACGATCTGATAAATGTTTCTCAGCAAGCGGCGCAGCAAACTGAAAATATTACCAGCACGCTGCAACGAAGCGGCGACGAGTTGATGCGCGTGGCCGAAGAATCTTCCAGGCATGCGAAGGATACGGCCGAATTATTCAACGAAGGCTCAGAGCGTTTGTCCGATGTGTCCACCGTTGCCGCGCACCGCGCCGAAGTCATTGGTGAAATATTTGCCAAACATACTGAAAATTTGGCGAATTCCAGTGAGACCGCCGCGCAAAGAGCGGAAGCAGCCGCTCAGGGTCTAAAAGAATTCACTCAAGATTTAACGCGGCGGTCCGATCAAGCTTCGACCCAGGGTGAGATATTGGGCGAAATGCTTAATCATCAGTCCGAGAATTTGGGCGAAGCTATTGCCAAGGCTTCCGCGCAGACTTCGGAAATTGTTCGCCGTCTCAACGATGGAAGCACAAGCCTCGCCGATGTGACCGAAAGCACGATGGCGCGCGTCAAAGAACTGGGCGGTGAAATTGCGGCTGAAACAAGGTCCCTTACCACGGCCGCCGATATTGCAAATACCAAGTTGGAACTGACTGCCGCAGTGTACAATAAACAGGTCCAAGGTTTGGAGGGGATATCTGAGAAAACTGCCGTACAAATTCGCGAATTATCGTCCGATTTTGAACAATCTGCCGAGCGTCTTGATCGTGCTGCAGCCCGCGCCTTGGACCAAGTCGAAGTCGCCTCCGCAATGGTGAAAGCGAATGCCGGCGAAATCAATGTCACCTCTGAAAAAGTGGTCGAAAATATGGAAGATATCGGCGATCAGATACAGGAGCGCGGCAATCATATGGTGCGCTTAAGTGATCTTGTGTCGTTGCGCCTAAACGCCACAAACGATGCTTTGCGTAAACGCGGAGAAGAACTTACCGAGGCGTCGAAAGATGCCAATGCGTTAATCACGGACGTATCGGAACAACTCCACCAGGCGAAGATCGATTTGAAACAAACGGCCGACGCCAGCGTTGGGAATGTAGGCCGCGCGTCTTCGGCGTTGCGCAGAGATCTTGATGAATTGGTGCTTGCCGCCGAAAGCGCAGGCAAAATCACCGATGGCTATAGCGAACGGCTGGTAATGCTTGCCGAGGTCTCGGATGGCGCTGCGGCGCGTTTGAAGGAATTGGGCGAAGTGATCGAAGATCAATCGCGTGAATTGAAGGTTGCTTCCGGCAGTGCAGATGAAGAACTCGGCTCCGTTTCTGAAAAGCTTGCCGAGAATTCCGAAAAAATGAACCAGATTGTCGCTGCCGCAGTTGCCGAGATCGGCAAAGTCGGCGGTGCGCTTCGCGAAGAGTCTCTGTCTTTGGGTGAAACCTCCGCCAAATCGGCGGAGCGGCTGCGTACCGTTGGGGTGGTCCTTGATCGGCGCTCGAACGAATTGGCGGCGGCGGCAGACGAAGCCAGCAGCAAAATCAATGTGGCTGCCGAAAATTTACGCCAGCGCTCAAATGATTTGTCGGCTGAGTCGGGTGCGGCTGTGACCGAACTTGGAAAAGCAAGCGAAACCATGGAATACAGATCTAACCAAGTTGCGGTGGCAGCGGATCGCGCGGCCCAGTTGCTCGGCTTGGTCAACGATGCATTGCACCAACAATCGCGGGAATTGAATAGGACCACCGATTCCGCTACCGACCAGATCGATTCCGTCGGTGTCAAATTGCATCAACGATCTCAGGAACTTTCCGATATCACCGATGTTGCCGTGACACGAATGGACGAAACCTGGGAAAACCTGGAAAACAGGGCAGATAAAATGCGCATTTTATCTGCCGATCTTGTCTCCAAAGTTAGCGATGCGGCATCGGCCTTGCACGATCGATCCAAGGAGTTGGCGAGTGCATCGGCGCAAGCTGTCGGTAATGTTGGAACGGTAGGCGATACATTGGTCGCGCAATCCCGCGAAGCAGCTAGTTCCGCGGACGAGGCTGCCGCCCGGTTGCAGCGCATTGCCGATGAATTGAGCAGCAATTTGAGCGGTGTTTCGGAAACGTCTTCGATGACCGAGGAGCGGTTGCATAGGCTTGGCGTTATGTTCCGTCAACGCGCCGAAGAATTTGCCCAGGCGGCATCTGAATCTACATCGCATGTCGAGGCGTTTGCCGATGCTTTACACCAACGCAGCCAGCAGATTTCCAGCGCCTCTACCGTCGCCAACGAAAAGGTCGAGCAGGTTGGCAGCGCCCTGCAGGAACGGTCGCGTCAGGTTACTATGGCAGTGGACCATGCGGCAAAATTATTGTCGGCGGTCACATCCGGTTTGCAGGCGCAGGCGGAACAGATGACCGAGGCATCAGAAACGGCCCTTGATAAGACAGGTCAAATGGGCGCGCGCTTGCGTGATGGCGCAGAGCAGCTTTCGGGTTCGGCTGAAGACAGCGTCAATCGTATAAATGAAGCAAGCCGCACTGTTCGCCAGCGCCTGGATGACCTTACCGTTTCCTCGGACAAGGCAATTTTCAAGCTTCAGAGTGCTGCGGATACAGCCAGCACAAGTACGGATCAATTGACAGATGCGGCGAACAAGGCCGCAAAAGCTACGAATTCGGCGGAAGAATCCTTTGAGCAGAGCGCACGAACCGCTGAAAGAGCAACCCAGGGAAATTTGCAGCGGCTTCGCGAAATCGGTGATGCGATACGGCGCCAAACCGAAGGCGCCGGTGAAGCTTCGCATGAGATGTCGCGCCAAATGGGCGATGCTGGCAATAATTTGAAAAGACATTTAGACGAGGTGACAGAATCTTTCGCCCTGGTGCGAGGTGGAATTGAACAAGCCGGCTCAAGCCTCAATCGCAACGCTACCGATGCCGAAGCCCTGTCAAGGCGGTCGATTTCGAATATGAATGCTTGGACGGAATCGCTTAAACACGGCACCGACGATCTGGAAGCTGTTGCCAGCCGCTTGAAAGAGGAGACTGAGGGTACAGTTAAATCCGTAAAACAACGGACGGACGAATTGAGTAAGGTCGCCGACAAAGCCGTTGAAATAAACCGGTCCCTGAAAAACCAGGCCGAACAATTAGGGACGCAAGAATTTCTTCGCCGCATGACTTTGGTCTCCGAAGGGTTGGAATCGGTGGCCATTGATATCAATCGGATTATGGAAACGCCGATCAGCGAGGATGATTGGCAGCGTTATAATAAAGGCGATAAGAGCGTATTTTTACGGAAAATCCTGGGCATGCGCAGCAAGGCGAAGCTTGCGAAGGTGACAACCCTCTACCGAGAGGACACCAGCTTCCGCGACTATGTTAATCGCTATCTAAGCCAATTCGATCAATTGATCGAAAGCGCCAAGAGATCCGATCAGGGCGGTGTCATGGGCGCCAGCTTTATGACGTCAGATGCCGGCAAGGTTTACATGATTCTGCGTGCGGCCCTTGGCGGAGATAGCGGGAGCAGCGGAAATGATGTTGAAAGCCAAGACCAAGCAGAAGAATAATCACCTGATCGAATTTAAGCGTTCAGACCGCCATCGGCCATAAACACGCTGCCGGTGGAAAAACTGCTTTGATCCGACGCCAGGAATAATACAGTGCCGGCGATTTCAGTCGCTTTGGCGTGACGCTTGAGCGGGATTACCTGATTAAGCATGTCGGTTGCGTTAATGCCGATCACCGAAGAAAGCCTGTCCTCGATATCGGTCTGGAACTCGTTATCGACCGGACCCGGCGCAATCACATTGACCCGGATGCCTCGCGCCGCCACTTCTTTTGCGGCCGTGCGCATAAGGCCGATCACCGCATGTTTGGATGTGGCATAGGCGACGATATTGGGGTTGGAGTGTACGCCCATGATGCTCGACGTAATTATGATGCTGCCGCCGTCATTCATTTGCGGAAGGCCATATTTACAAGCGAGAAATGAAGCCCGCACGTTCACGGCCATGACCCGGTCGAACACGTCTTCCGGATATTCGGTGATCGGCGCCATGTCTCCGCTGGCGCCGGCATTGCTGAAAATGACGTCAATTTTACCGAATTGTTGGGTCGTCGCCTCAATATAAGCCTTTGTACTCTCGGTATCGGAGACATCGGCGGCTGTGCCGGCCACTTTGCCGCCATGCGCCTTTAGTTTTTGGAGTGCATTCGCCAGTTGTGCATCATTGTTATCGACCAACATCACCGATGCGCCTTCGGCCAGCATCAATTCAGCACTTGCCAATCCGATCGAGCCGGCGGCGCCTGTAACGATGCAAACCTTGCCGTCTAATTGTCCCATTGGTCGATTTTCCCTGTTTCGATTGCCAAAACATCAGTTGAACCTAGATCGATAATCAAAAATACTGAATTGTGCAAAATTAAAATGTCCTATAAGCTCCGCTCGCATTTAAAAAATATTACTGGGGAGAAATTTTATGCGTAAACACTTACTTACTGCCATTCCGTTGGCTGCTGCCGCCTTGATGTTGGCGCCTTTGCCCGCACAATCTGCCGAAGTCACCTTGCGGATGCAGACATTCATTCCGCCGGTTGCCAATCCGGGCAAGCATTTTTTGATGCCCTGGGTCAAGAAAATCGCTCAAGATTCTAAAGGGCGTATCGAAGTCAAACCGTTCTGGGCGATGGCTCTTGGCGGCAAACCGCCGCAATTGATGGACCAAGTACGCGACGGAGTTGTTGATGTTGTCTGGACGTTGCCGGGATTCACCCCGGGCCGTGCGCCCAAGGTAGAAGTGTTTGAACTGCCGTTCGTTCACCGTAACGCCGTATCGACCACCATGGCATTGCAGGATTTCCAGGAAAAGCATCTTGGCGAGGAATTTAAAGATTTCAAAGTTCTGCTGATCAACTCCCATGCCGGCGCCATGTTTATGACCAAGGAACCGGTAACTAGGCTCGAAGACCTAAAAGGCATGACCATTCGTGGTCATAACCGGATTGGTGTTTGGTTCTTGCAGGCATTGGGTTCGGCGGGCATTGCAACGCCGCTCGGACGTATTCCATCAATGCTCTCCAAAGGTGTTATTCAAGGTAGCTTGCTGCCGTTCGAAATTGCACCTGCGGTCAAGATGCATGAACTGACCAGCTATTTCACCCAGCTGTCTGGTGATCAGCCGCGCATTTCGACGGCGGTGTTCACTTTCCTGATGAACAAAAAAGCCTATGCCAATATGCCTGCCGATCTAAGACAGGTCATCGACGATAATTCGGGCCTCCATATTGCCCGTAAAGCCGGGTTAACTTGGGAAATGATTGAAAAGCCAGGCGAAAAGGTCATGCGCTCTAAATCCAAGAACAAGTTCATGACGATCAGCCCAGTTGAATCCGAACGCATCAAAGCGGTTGCCGGCAAAGTTCGCCAGCGTTGGTTTGATACGGTCAAAAAAGTTGGTGTTGATGGCCCCGCGCTTCTCGATGATGCGCTGGCTATGATCGAAAAACATTCGAAATAGACTGTTTCATTCTTTATTCCGTAAGTAGGGGAAAACGGAAGTGAGTGAAGGATTTGAAGAAGAAGTCCCCCGGCCCACCGATAAGGTGGGCCGGGTTCTATTTACGCTAGCCAGGGCGCTGGCCCTGTTTGGCGGCGTTGTGATCGGCGCAATGGCGATTATGACGACCATCAGCATTTTTGGCCGGGCCTTTTTATCGAGCCCCATTCCCGGTGATATCGAGCTGATTGAAATCGGCACCGGGACTGCCGTATTCGCTTTTTTGCCTTATTGTCAGATGATGCGCGGTAATATCATTGTCGATTTCTTTTTGACTTCGGCGCCCTACCGGGTGAAATCTTTTTTTGATTTTATCGGCGGGGTCATGTTTTTGATCATCGGCTGCTTGCTCAACTGGCGCATGGTCTATGGCGGTATCGATATGTACCAATATGCGGAAACCACCGGCGTGCTGGCGATACCCCGCTGGATATCATTTCCCTATGGGGTGGCGTGCCTCTCGTTCCTCGTCGTCGTCGTAATATAC
>JABMOP010000411.1 GCA_013204125.1 Rhodospirillales bacterium
GGCCGGGGGATCGCCTGGAATTGAAGGATGATGAATATAACGATCAGCGCCGATGACACCGGCGCCGCCCAGGAAAGCGGATAAAACGCTTCGGCAATGGCGATCAGGCTGACGGCGAGGTAAATCCATGCCGACGCGGTTATGCGTTCCACCATATAAAGATATCCGGAAAGTTACTCGAATTTAGGCGTGCTATCCTGTATGAGCAGAGGTTAATGTTCAAACACCGAAAGAGGGAGATTTCAAAATGGTCGATTTTACCGGCGGATGCCTGTGCGGGGTGATCCGATATAAAGTCAGCGGCGATATTATCCGTACGGCCAATTGCCATTGCGATGATTGCCGCAAAGCAACCGGTTCTGCGTTCGCGACGAACGTATTCGTTGCCGCCGATGACATAACGGTGACGCACGGCACGCTCAAAAGTTATAACCACATTGCCGATAGCGGCAACGCCATGACGAAGGAATTTTGCGGCGATTGCGGGTCGCAAATTTTCGGCTTCGGCGCGGCCCGGCCCGGCGTCAAGAACGTCAAGGCCGGCTCCATCGATGACGCCAGTTTCGTCAAACCGGAGGTCAATTTATTTTTAGCGCACGCCATCCCGTTTACCAAAATTGATCGGGAAATTGATTGTTTCGACGGTATGCCCAAATAGATGTGATAGGATGGCGCGATGATTGATTTTGGAACAAATCGCAACTGGTATTGGGAGGCTGGCCTTGCCGAGGTTCGCTTCCAGGCGCTTGATGATGGTGTACCCGTGCTCTGCCGTATCGGGAAAAGCTGGATCGAAGAAAATCTGAATGTCACCGGCGACGAGGATGCTGAATATTTGGTTGCGGCAACGAATGCCTTCGAGCTTATCTGCGACGAAATTCGCCTAAGGTATTCGCAAGATCAACGGCAACCCGATGGCAGCGTGTTGCTTAAAGGCAATTACGAAAACTAACTATAAGTTTAAGAATAGGGGGGAAGCGTGAAGCTTTTCAGCCCAATCACGGTCGGCGGGACCGAATTAAAAAACCGGATATTCATGGCGCCGATGGCGCGCGCCAGGTGCGACGAAGGCCGCGTGCCGACGCCGATGGTCGGTCAATATTATGCGCAGCGGGCAAGCGCCGGGCTGATCATCACCGAAGCGTCCAGTGTGTCGCCCTTGAGCCAAAGCCGCCCCTGCGCCTCGGCCATCTATACAGACAAGCAGGCGAAAGGCTGGCAAGGCGCCGCCGAACAAGTGCATCAAGCGGGCGGCGTTATCTTTCAACAAATCTATCATTTGGGGAGGAAATCGGACCCATCGCGTATGCCCGATGGGGCGGTGCCGGTAGCGCCTTCCGCTATCGCCTGCCAGGGTCAGGTAGCGGGCCTCAATGGGCCGGTTGATTTTGCCACGCCGCGCGCGCTGGAAACCGAAGAAATAGCGGGCGTGGTTGAGGAATTTAAGAATGCTGCGTTGAATGCCAAGGCGGCGGGCATGGACGGCGTCGAAATTCACGGTGCCAACGGCTATTTGATTGATCAGTTTTTGAAAGATCGCAGCAACCAACGATCCGACCTCTATGGCGGCAGCGCTGAAAACCGGTGCCGCTTCCTAATCGAAATTGCCGAAGCGATCATCGACGTGTTCGGCAAAGATCGAGTTGGCGTTCGTTTTTCGCCGCATTTTGCCGCTGACGGTATCGGCGATTCTGATCCCGCGGCCACGTTTGGTCACGCCGCCGCCGCAATGAACGATCTCGGCATCGCCTATATTCATCTTGTCGAAGCAACGGACCCGGCCGCCCGCCAGGCGCCGCCGGAAGGCGGGCAAGCGTTGATGCCGGTCATGCACCGGGCCTATAACGGACCCTTAATCGTCAATGGCGCCTACACCATGCAATCGGCCGAAGATGTCATTGCATCGGGCGCCGCCGATGCGGTTGCATTTGCCAATTTATATATTTCCAACCCGGATCTGGTTGAGCGGTTTCGCAGCGATGCGCCGCTGGCCGAAGCCAGCCCCGATACCATCTATACCGGCGGCGAAGTGGGGTATGTGGATTACCCAATATTGGAAAACGCCGGCGTATAGGCCGTCAAACGCCCGGCTTGATATCCGCCTTTAAGGGCAATGAAATGCGCGTGACTTTCCATCCCGCGCCGATCCGTTCCAGGTTCAAGGCGATGCGCGCGCCTTCGTGCGCCACATCCAATTTGAAGCTAAGCGGCCCGGTAAAGAATGCCCAATTTGTTTTTTCGGCAATGCGCGAAAATTTTGGACCCGACAGCTCAAACGCTTTGTTAACTTCCGCCTTGGCCTTTATGTGCGCCGCGTAACATTTATTGATCGCCATCCCATCGGTGCCTGGTGACAATGCTTTGGTAAAGCAGGCGAGGGCGTTTGGATTTTCGAACAAGGCGATGATCCCGTCCGGCGTCATCAAAATGTCGGAAATGCGGTCCACCGCCGGCGCCGATTTCCAAGTCAGGGATAGATTTTTGATCCAGTTGGCTTCATTTATTTTTTTGGTCGCAGTTTTTGTAACCAGGGTCTTTGCAAATGAATTTAAATCGGCGCGCATATGATTGCGCACAGATGGCCACACAAATGCGGTTTCGACGGCGTCCCGGTCGCCGGTATTCAAAGCGATATAAAGCCGGAAAAGCGTACCATAAGGCCACGCCAGATAACCGAGGACGGCGATGGCGGCACACATGTATAGCCATTTATGAATATTTTTTTGCATGCGAATCGCATTATACAGGTTGGCCGATTCCGATGCGAGAGGGATATGAGCGGGCAATAAAAAACGGGCAGCCACTATTCGCCAATGGCCGCCCGTTCTTTGGAAACTTAAGGCTGAATTTGGATCAGCCCTGTTTGTTCATCGACACTTCAAGATCGTGCATAATCTTGTAGCATGGCAGAACCCGCCCGACGCTCGAATTTGGCTCGGTGCCGTTCTCAATTGCGGCGAAGAAATCACGGTCCTGCAATTCAATACCGTCCATCGATACCGCGACTTTAGAAACGTCGATGGCATCGCCTTTGCCGTCTTCGAGATCGTCGTAGAGTGCGTTATAGGTGCCATTGTCGCAGATATAGCGGAAGAACGATCCGATTGGCCCGTCGTTGTTGAACGACAGCGACAGGGTGCAAATTTTACCGCCTTCGGTTTTCATCAAGATTGCCATATCCATGGCGATGCCAAGTTCGGGGTGCATCGGGCCTTGGGTGGCTTCGGCGAACACAATTTCTTCGCCGGTTTGATAGCGGAACAGATCGATCGAATGGGCGGCGTGATGCCAAAGCAAATGATCGGTCCATGATCTTGGGCCGCCGGCGGCGTTGATGTTTTTGCGGCGGAAAAAATAGGTCTGGATATCCATTTGCTGGATCGCCAATTCGCCGGCTACGATTTTGTTATGCACCCATTGGTGAGAGGGATTGAAGCGCCGCGTATGACCGACCATGCAGGTCAGCCCGGTTTCGATCTGCTTTTTATTGACCGCTTCGGAATCGGCCCAGGTATCGGCGAGCGGGATTTCCACTTCCACATGCTTGCCGGCGTCCATACAAAGGATAGCTTGTTCCGCGTGCATCTGCGTCGGCGTCGCCAAAATAACGGCTTCGACGCCGGGCTGATTGATGGCTTCTTCTAAATCTGTGGTGACGTGGCCGACGCCATACTTGTCGGCAATTTCCTGCGCCTGTTCCAAGCGTCTGCCGACGATGGAAACGACTTCGTGGCCGTCGATGCGGGAAATTCCGTCGAGGTGTTTTTGGCCGAATGCACCGGCCCCAGCGAGAGCAACTTTCATAATGCTTTATCTCCGAATAATTCTAAGCGTGGTTTTCTAAAATGAGATGCCCGAGCGCCGTGTTCGACGCCGGGACGTGATAAAATCTGTGGATGACGTCGACCGCTTCATCCAGCGCGCCGCGCATAATCAACCACATGACCAATTCGATTCCTTCCGAGCCGGCTTCGCGTACATATTCGATATGCGGCACTTGGGAAAGCGCGGCCGGATCACTAATCAGCTGATCCATGAAATTGGCATCGAATTCTTTGTTAATGAGCCCGGCGCGCGGCCCTTGCAATTGATGGCTCATACCGCCGGTGCCCCAGATTTGAACGCTCAAATCTTCATCGAATGTATCCACCGCGCGCCGGATTGCTTTGCCCAGATTGTAGCAACGGTTGCCGGACGGCGGCGGATAGACAACGACGTTGACCGCAAACGGAATAACCCGGACAGGCCAGGCATCCGGTTGGCCGAACATCAACGACATCGGTACGGTTAACCCATGATCGACATCCATCTCGTTGACGACGGTGAGATCGAAATCGTCTTGGATAACCGATTGCGCAATATGCGATGCGAATTCAGGATGGCCTTTAACCATCGGCACTTTGCGCGGCCCCCAACCTTCGTCGGCGGGCTGAAACTCTTCGGCGCAGCCGATCGCAAATGTCGGGATGATTTTTAAATCAAAGGCCGATGCGTGGTCGTTATAGCAAAGAAAAATGACGTCCGGTTTGGTTTCGGCGATCCACTTTTTGGAAAATTCAAAACCTTTAAAGACCGGCGCCCAATAATCTTCTTCCATTTTTCCAAGATCGATGGCCGCGCCAACGGCGGGGATATGCGAAGTTGTGACACCGGCGGTTACTCTAGCCATTTTCTTTTTCTCCCGCTTCGTTTTTGTAGCGATTGCCTTCGATCGACCGCCCGCCATTGATCATCATTTCGGCGTATTCTTCCTGGCTCATACCAGTCATCGAGCCGGCGGCGTATTGGAAGCTTTTGCCATCGGAAGAGAATATCTTGGACAGGAAATAAACATTGCCGCCCGACCAGATGAGCTTGTTGTAATCCCGCTCGAGCACCGCGTCTTTTTGCTCTTCGGTCATTTTCCATTCGTCGAGATAGGCGCGCTCGTCTTTGTAAAATCGTTCACGGTTTTCAGGCTTCATCAACGACATGCAAAATTGGTTGAGATGGTAGCCTTTGCGCAACATATCGGCATCGAAAATGGTCGTGCCGGGGACATCGTTGTAAGGTTTCTCTAAAGCCATAAATTCCTCTCCTTGAGGGCGCCTTAATTATTGGCCGCCATTTTAATACATGGATAAGGGATGGCAATCGGTTTGGGGGTAGGGCGTCAGGGGGCATTGTAGCCCGACTGAATTGCACCCGCTGAAGATCGTTACTTCGGTGATCCCGATATCTTTACTGCCTTGCAGGCAGGGCAAATGTGATCTTGAATATTGTCCGCCTCAAGAGCCGCGCTGCAACGGATGCAGACGCGCTTCAGTATTTCGGTTTCGGCGGGTGGGGATTTTTCATCATTCATTTTGTTAATCTAGACGATTAGCACCGATCCGACACGCGCTAATATTCATCCCGGCATTTCCGTCTCTATCCAGCTGCCGCGCCACCGAAAAATTGGTGCCGGAAGGAGGATTCGAACCCCCGACCTACTGATTACAAATCAGCCGCTCTACCAACTGAGCTATCCCGGCATTTGGGTATTGGGCAGGCCGGCGATAAGCGCCGCCGCCGTGTTTTCCATCATATACTGTTTTTGCTGGGGCGGTTTCAACCCGGCTGCTTGCGAAATTCATGATCGGGGCACTAAACTTCCCTCAGAACAAATCAGATTTAGGGAGGTTAAAAAATGAGCATGGAAATTCGCCGGGTGGTCACGGGCCACGACGAAGACGGCAAGGCGGTGGTGACCCAAGACGGCACGCCGCCGAGGCTGACCACCAGCCGGGCGGGATCTGAATTGGCTTTGTTCTGGGTTGAACCGACGACACCGGCCAATAATTCAGACCCCGAAGACGGCGGCGATATGGATATCGGTATTCCGCCGCCGCCGGGCGGCTCGATCTTCCGGGTGGTGGAATTTCCGCCCGAGCAAAGCGATGAAGCCGCATCGGCGCCGGGATCCGAAGGCCTGTCCAATATGGGCGCCGAAACACCGGACGGCGCGCGCCACCCCGGCATGCACCGCACCGACAGCATCGATTACGCGATCATCATGACCGGCGAAATTGATATGTTGCTGGATGATTCTGAAGTTCACCTGAAAGCCGGCGATGTTGTCGTCCAACGCGGCACCTATCATGCCTGGGCCAATCGCGGGTCGGTGCCGTGCCGCGTCGCTTTTGTCCTTATTGACGCCGACCCGGCGCGCTAAGGGCGCGAGCGGCGCATTTCATAGAGGGCGATGGCGGCGGCGGCGGATAAATTGAGGCTTTCGGCCTCGGCATTAATCGGGATCGAAGCCAGGATATCGCATTTTTCCGCCGTTAAGCGGCGCAATCCGCTGCCTTCGCTGCCGATGATGAGGGCGTTGCGCCCGCCGGTGCCGGCTTCGGCCAAGGGCGTGTCAGCGCGGCCGTCCAACCCGATGCACCAAAACCCGGCCTCCTTAAGCATGGCGAGGGCGCGCGAAATATTGGTCACGCGTACCAGCGGCAAACGGTCGAGCGCGCCGGACGCGGCTTTGGCCATAACACCGGTGGCTTCGGGCGCGTGGCGGTCGGGCAACACCAGGGCAGCGGCGCCAAAGGCGCTGGCCGAGCGCATGACGGCGCCGATATTTCTAGGATCGGACGCCTGATCGAGCACGACGATGAGCGCATCTTCGGCGGCAACTTCGAATATATCCTCCAATTCGGCGCTTTTTAATGGCTTAACTTCCAAAGCCAAGCCCTGGTGGACCGCGTCCGCCGGCAACAGGGCCTCAATTTCGTCCCGGGTGACGGCGACAGAGGGCGTTTCATCATCATCGGCGCAAATTATCTGTTCGATGGCATTTCCGGCAACCAGAAGCCTCTTTTTCCGGCGTTCCGGATTGGCCAGCGCGGCGTTGATCGCATGGGTTCCATAAAGCCAAATCCCTTCTTCGCGGACGACGGGTTTCGCGGACCGGCCGGAACTGGTTTTTCGGCCTTGTTGAGTTTTGTGTTGTTGCTTGCGCTTGGTCATGAGGTTCGATACATTACCCGAAGTGGAAAGCTCGCAATAGGGCTTGATTCCGACTTTCTTGCAAGGACTAGAATCGGGACCGGGTTGTTGCGCGCTTTTGTGTTGACAAGTTATTGATAATTCTCGATAGAAACCAAATTCGGAACAATCGTGCGTAGGCGCAATTTAGGAGGAGTGCCCGAGTGGCTAAAGGGGA
>JABMOP010000412.1 GCA_013204125.1 Rhodospirillales bacterium
GACCAGTTCATCTGTTCCGGCGAATCCAAGTGGCTGCGCATGTGCAGCGTCGTCCTGCTGCTACCGCACGGTTTCGAGGGTCAAGGCCCGGAACATTCGTCGGCGCGGCTGGAACGTTTTTTACAGCTTTGCGCCGAAGACAATATGCAAGTGGTTAACGTGACCACGCCGGCCAATTTCTTCCATGTGCTCCGTCGTCAATTGCATCGCAATTTCCGGAAACCGCTGGTTGTCATGTCGCCGAAATCGCTTTTGCGGCATAAATTGAATATTTCGACCTTGGAAGAAATGGGGCCGGGGACGCATTTCCGCCGGGTGCTGCGCGAAACCGACGATCTGGCGCCCGACAAAAAAATTCGCCGCGTCGTATTGTGCTCCGGCAAGGTCTATTACGATTTATTGCAGGCCCGGCGCGATCAAGGAATCGACGATGTCGTAATCATCCGCGTCGAACAGCTTTATCCTTGGCCGCGCGATGGTATCGCCCGCCAATTGGCGCGCTATCCCACCGCCGATGTAACCTGGTGCCAGGAAGAATCGGCGAATATGGGCGCCTGGAATTTTGTCATGCGGCGTATCGAATACATATTGGAAGATCTGGTTGATGCCGGGCATGCCCACCGGCGGCCGATTTATATCGGGCGGGCAGCGTCCGCTTCGCCGGCCACCGGCTCGTTAAAGGCGCATAATGCCCAACAATCGCTTCTGGTCGAACAAGCTTTGACTTGGAAAGCGGGCGATTTGTTGCAGCCGTTCAAACGCATTGAAAGTGATATCACGGGCGCCGTTATTGCTGCCGATACTTGAGGAAAGAGGAACCCTGTTATGGCAACCGAGATTAAAGTCCCGACGCTCGGCGAGTCTCTGAGTGAAGCGACCGTCGCCAGCTGGCTTAAAGCGGTCGGCGATCCGATCCAGGCGGACGAGCCTTTGTTGGAATTGGAAACCGATAAGGTGACCCTGGAAGTTAACGCGCCGGTTGCCGGCACATTGACGGAAATCACCGCCGATGTCGGCGCCGAAGTTGAAGTCGGCGCGCTTCTCGGAATAATCGGCGAAGGCGACGTTGCGCCTGCGCCCACACGGACACCTGAAACAGCACCGACGCCGGAAGTTGTTTCGGCGCCGACGCCTGCCGCCGAACCCGCTGCTGAAATTTCTGTATCACCAGCGGTTCGGAAACTATTGGAAGAAAATGGTCTCGATGTGGCGTCTGTTCCAGCCACCGGCAAGGATGGCCGCGTCACCAAAGGCGACGTGCTGGCCTATATGAAGAACCCGCCCGCCGCGCCGGCATCTTCAACTCCTGCGGGCTCGGATGACAGTGCAAAGACGCAAATTCCGTCGCGCCCGGCAGGCCCCCGCGAGGAACGTGTGAAAATGACGCGGCTTCGCAAACGCATCGCCGAGCGGCTGAAAGAAGCCCAGAACACCGCCGCCATGCTGACCACTTTCAACGAAGTCGATATGTCGGCGGTGATGGAGACCCGCGCCAATTACCGCGATAAATTTGAAAAAGCCCACGGCGTGCGCCTTGGTTTTATGTCGTTCTTCATCAAAGCCTCAATCCAGGCATTGAAAGAATTTCCCGCCGTTAATGCGGAAATTGACGGCGACGAAATTGTCTACAAGAACCATTACGACGTCGGCGTTGCCGTCGGTACCGATCACGGGTTGGTGGTGCCGGTCTTGCGCGATGCCGATCAGATGAGCTTCGCCGATGTAGAAAAAAATATCCGTGAATTCGGCGCCCGCGCCCGCGACGGCAAACTAACGATGGAAGAAATGACCGGCGGCACCTTTACCATCACCAATGGCGGCATTTATGGCTCGATGCTTTCGACGCCGATTCTCAACGCTCCCCAATCGGGTATTTTGGGGATGCATAATATCGTCGAACGGGCGATGGTCGTGAACGGCGAAGTAGCCGTCCGCCCGATGATGTATCTGGCGCTTAGCTACGATCATCGTATTGTCGATGGCCGCGAAGCGGTCAGCGTCTTGGTGCGCATCAAAGAATGTATTGAAGACCCGCAGCGTATCATGCTGGATATGTAGGCGGGCTTAAGGGAATCAGAGGAGAAGCGAGCATGGCCGACAATAATTTCGATGTTACCATCATCGGCGGCGGCCCGGGCGGTTATGTGGCCGCCATTCGCGCGGCTCAATTGGGCCTCAGCGTCGCCTTGGTGGAAAAACGCGAAACCTTGGGCGGCACGTGCCTCAATATCGGCTGCATCCCATCCAAAGCGCTTCTTCATTCATCGCATTTGTATGAAGCCGCATCCCACGAATTTGCCGATCACGGGGTTAGGACAGGCAAAGTGGAATTGGATTTGAAAACCATGATGGCGCATAAGGACGGCGTTGTCGGCGACACAATTAAGGGTGTCGATTTCCTGATGAAGAAGAATAAAATCACGCGCCTGGTCGGCACGGGCGTTATCGCCGGCCCCGGCAAGGTCGAAGTCAAACCCGCTAAGGGCAAAGCCGAAACCCTCACCACCAAGAACATCATCATCGCCACCGGATCCGACGTTCAGCCCTTGGCCGGCGTCGATATCGATGAAAAACAAATTGTGTCTTCGACCGGCGCGCTGACCCTTCCCAAAGTGCCGAAGAAATTGATTGTCGTCGGCGCCGGCGTCATTGGCCTTGAAATGGGCTCGGTCTGGCGGCGGCTCGGCTCGGAGGTGACCGTGGTCGAATTTCTGGATGTCATCTTGCCCGGCATGGATCGTGAAGTGTCCGCCTCGATGCAAAAAATTCTTAAAAAACAAGGCATCGACTTCAAGCTTAAGAACAAAGTCACCGGCGCCAAAACTTCAAAGGCCGGCGTGACCTTGACGGTAGAACCCGTCGACGGCGGCAAGGCCGAAGAATTGAAAGCCGATGTGGTGCTGGTTGCCATCGGCCGGCGCCCCTATACCGACGGCCTCGGCCTTGAAAAAGTCGGCATCGAATTGGACCGCGGCTTCATCCCCGTCGATGACCATTTAAAAACCAAAGCGGACGGCATTTACGCCATCGGCGATGTGATCGGCGGCGCCATGCTGGCCCACAA
>JABMOP010000413.1 GCA_013204125.1 Rhodospirillales bacterium
GCGACAACGACAACCTGCGCGTCAAACGCTATATCGCCAAATACACCATCAACCCGGCGATCACCCAAGGCATCGCAAAATATGTTGGCTCGGTCGAAATCGGAAAACGCGCTGATCTTGTTCTGTGGAAACCGATGTTCTTCGGCGTCAAACCGGATCTGGTTGTGATGTGCGGCACGATTGCCGCGTCGGCGATGGGCGATCCCAACGCCTCCATCCCGACGCCGCAACCCGTTCATTACCGGCCGATGTTCGGCGCGTTCGGCAAATCCCTGACCGCAAGCTCGGTCTGCTTTGTCTCCAACGCTGCGATGGCGGGTGATGTGGCTGCATCGCTCGGCCTCGAAAAAACACTGTTGCCGGTTATCAATACCCGCACCATTAGCAAGAAGGATATGGTCTTAAACAATGCCATGCCGGATATGGACGTGGACCCAGAGACCTATGAAGTGCGCGCCGATGGCGAGCTTCTCACCTGCGAGCCGGCGACCGAATTGGCAATGGCGCAGCGATATTTCTTGTTTTAAGGGAGGATAAGAATATGCGGCGTGCAATTGAAGTTCGAGAGGCTGCAAATTGGACCGAAGCCGAAACCGTGTCTCAAGTAACCCTGGCGTTCGATGACCGCCACCGGCGGCGCATTAAATTGTCAGATGACACGGGCGAAGAATTCTTGCTTGATCTGGATGAGGCGGTGCGTCTTTCCGAGGGCGACGGCCTAGTCTTGGATACCGGCGGCATCATCGCTGTGCGCGCGGCGAATGAGGATGTACTTGATATCTCTTGTGAAACGGCGGCGGATGCGGCGCGCATTGCCTGGCACATCGGCAATCGGCACACGCCGATGCAGGTTCTTGCCACTGGAATTTTGCGCATCACCTACGATCATGTTCTGAAAGCTATGATCGAAGGGCTCGGCGCCGAATGCAGGCGGCGGTCCTCGCCATTTACACCGGAACCGGGTGCCTATACGGAGCTAAGCGGTCACGGTCATGCCCATTAAACCGCAAACGGGTATTCTGTCGGATTCCGGCCTTTACCGGTTGATGGCATGGTTGTCGCCGGGCTTCCCGGTCGGCGCCTACGCTTATTCGCATGGGTTGGAATTCGCCGTCGAGGATGGGCGCGTATCTGACGAAGATAGTTTGCGCATTTGGATCCAAGGCATTTTGGCCTCGGGCGCCGGGAGCGTGGATGGGCCGCTATTCGCCGCCGCTTGGATCGCCGTAGCCGAAGGCAACTTTGCTGCACTTTTAGAAGCCGCCGAAACCGCTGATTGTTTCCGCGCAACGTCGGAAATGGCGCTCGAAAGCAGCGCTCAAGGCGAAGCTTTTTTTAGGACCGCCCGAGAATGTTGGGCCTCGGAAAAATTCGCCCGCGCCGCTGAATACCTGGAACATTCGGGCCGGCCCATATCTTATTCAATCGCCGTAGCGGTTGCCGCCGCCGCCGCCGAGATACCGCTGCGTTCAAGCCTGATTGCTTATTTTCACTCGGTGGTCGCTAATCTGACTTCCGCCGGCGTACGCTTGATCCCGCTTGGGCAGACATCCGGCCAGCGCATCATCGAAGCGCTAAGCCCCGACGTGACCGATGTTGCACTAGCAGCAGAAAACACCCCCCAATCGGACATCGGCAGCGCCGTGCCGATTATCGATTGGACCTCCGTCCGGCACGAAACCCAATATACGAGGTTGTTTAGATCATGAGTTCCCACCCCCTCCGCGTTGGTATCGGTGGCCCCGTCGGCTCCGGCAAAACAGCGCTTCTCGACCGTTTGTGCAAAGCCATGCGCGACGATTACGACATCGCCGCCATTACCAACGATATTTACACGCGCGAGGATGCGGAGTTTCTAACCCGTTCCGGCGCGTTGGAGCCGGACCGTATCATCGGCGTCGAAACCGGCGGCTGCCCGCATACCGCCATCCGCGAGGACGCGTCCATGAATTTGGCTGCGGTGGCTGAGATGTCGAATAAATATCCTGACCTGAACGTGATCTTCATCGAAAGCGGCGGCGACAATCTGGCGGCCACGTTTTCGCCTGAACTGGCTGATATTACGATTTATGTGATCGATGTTTCAGCGGGCGATAAAATCCCCCGCAAGGGTGGGCCCGGCATCACCCGGTCCGACCTGCTGGTCATCAACAAGACCGATCTGGCCCCTCTGGTCGGTGCGGACCTCGGCGTCATGGACCGGGATGCCAGAAAGATGCGCGGCGATAAGCCTTTTATCTTCAGCAATTTGAAGGCCATGGTCGGCGTTTCCGCCATCGCTCAATTTATTTCCGAAAAGGGCGGCCTGGGATTGTAGGCGGCGGCCCCTGCGCACCATTCTTTTCTGCCAAGAGATTGCCTAATCTTCGATCACCTTATTGCGCAGCCATTCACACAGCTCGAATGCCATTTCCTGGCGGACGCCGTCTTCCGATAATTGTAACTCGCCCAGCCGGTCGGCCATTTCCTTGATAACTTCCAGATAGCTGTCCGAAGTTTGAACTTCGACGGCAAGATCGGATGTAAGCCGTTGAACTTTATCTTGCAGCTCTTGGCGGGTGAGGTCGGTGTTGCCGCTGGATAAAGGTTTCAGCAAATTTTCACGGATCAGCCGTTGCCGGTCTTGCGCGATATCGCCGATATTCAACGTCGGCGCGATGCATTTTACTTTTTCGTAATCGGCTTTGCCCTCGAATGTGGGGACGCCGGCGGCCAACAATCGATTGCTCAAAACCGACGGTTTGATACCCAAAATTTTGGCGGCTTTCGAAATACTTATGTTCTGTCCCATAATGCCCTGCCTAAATTAGATTAATCTATGTATTTGAGTATACTACACACGTAATATCGGGGCGCAAAATTGAAATTCGGCGCGCTAGAATAAATGTTACTCAAGGAACCACCGGGAATGAGCGATAAGAAGAAAATTAAAGAAGCCGCTGATCTATTGCAGGATGCTTATGATCACGCAAAACCCTGTCAGCCGATCCGCACGATGCTGGATGAAGGCGATATCGACGGCGCTTATGCAATCCAGGAAATTAATACCAATCGGCGCCTTGAACGCGGCGCCCGCATGGTCGGCCGCAAGATCGGATTAACCTCTAAATTGGTTCAAAAGCAACTGGGTGTCGATCGGCCGGATTTTGGCATTCTCTTTGACGATATGGCGGTCCCGGACGGTGAAGAAGTGCCTGTCTCGGCAGCATTGCAGCCACGCGTCGAAGGCGAAATTACCTATGTGTTGGAAAATGATTTAACCATGGAGCGACCGACAACGACCGATATCATCAACTCCATTGCTTATGCTTCGCCCAGTATAGAAATTGTCGGCAGTCGTATCGGCAAATGGGACATCAACATTCAAGACACCATTGCTGACAACGCATCCGCCGCTTTGATGGTGATCGGCAATGAGCGCGTGTCCATCGATCAGTTCGATGGGCGGATGTGCGGCATGGTGTTGGAAAACAGAGGTGAGCCCGTTTCCGTCGGTGCCGGCGTTGCTTGCTTGGGTCATCCAATCAATGCTGTGCGCTGGTTGGCTGAAGAAATGGTTCGCCGGGGCCTCCCCCTATCGGCGGGCGACATGGTTATGTCCGGGGCATTGGGGCCAATGGTGGCGGTCGAGCCCGGTCAGGTCTACGAAGTACGCATTTCCGGCCTTGGCTCTGTACGCGCCGCATTTTCTGGCGAATAAGGAGAATTAGAAGGTGAGTGTTGATTTAGATAAACTGGCCGGGGTAGTTGATGATGCGGCCGTAACCGGGACCGCAATACCCCAATTGTCGGAAAGTGCGTCGTTTTCGTTGTCCGAGGCATATGACATTCAGGAAAAGAGCATCCATCTAAGATTGGCGCGGGGCGAGCGCCGGGTCGGCATAAAGATGGGTTTTACCAGCCGCGCCAAGATCATCCAAATGGGCGTCGATGATATGATTTGGGGCCGCTTGACCGATGGTATGCTGGTTGAAGACGGCGGCGAAATCTCGTTTGCAAAATATGTTCATCCACGTGTGGAGCCGGAAGTGGCCTATCTTTTGAAAGAGCCGCTGGTAGGTCCCGTGACGACTATCCAAGCGATGGCCGCCGTTGAAGCAATCGCGCCGGCACTGGAAATTATCGATTCCCGCTACAAGGATTTCAAATTTACCGTCGAAGATGTCGTTGCCGATAATTCTTCGTCATCCGGGTTTGTGGTTGGTCCTTGGTGCGCCGCAGAATACGACCATTCAAATTTGGGCATGGTTATGGAATTTGATGGTCGGCCGGTTCAGATCGGATCAACTGCGGCTATCTTAAATAACCCGGCGCGTTCCCTGGTCGCTGCATCGCGCATGGTTGCAGAGGTCGGCGAGCGCCTGGAAGCCGGCTGGATCGTTATGGCCGGCAGCGCAACGGCAGCCGAAGCTTTGGCGCCCGGCGTCAGCGTCCGCAATTCAGTAGAAGGATTGGGTTCCGTTAGTTTCAAGGTGGCCGGCTAATGGGCGCCAATACCATCGATCTAAACGGGCGCGGCGGTGTCGTCACCGGCGGCGCGACCGGATTGGGACTTGCGATCGCTGAACGAATGGTCCGCTCGGGCGCCAATGTCAGTATTTGGGATATTGACCAAGGTGCACTTGGTAAGGCGCTGGATACATTGCGCGCGGCATCAGCGAGCGGAACTGTAAACGCCGCCATTTGCGATATTTCCGATCCGGTAGCTGTGGATAGCGCGGTGGCTGAGACACAGGATGCATTGGGCGACATCGAACTTGTCGTCAATAACGCTGGAATATCAGGGCCCAATGTGCCGAGTTGGGAATACCCCATCGAAGATTGGAGACAGGTGATAAATATTGATCTGACCGGCACCTTTCTCGTGAGTCGGGCGGTTATCCCCGGAATGCTTAAAAAAAATTACGGCCGGATCGTCAACGTCGCCTCGGTCGCCGGCAAGGAAGGCAATCCGAACGCCCCGGCCTATTCATCAGCCAAGGCAGGAGTCATTGGCCTTACCAAGACATTGGGCAAGGAGCTGGCGAGCACCGGTGTGGTCGTAAATTGTGTCGCGCCGGCGGCAGTGCGGACTGCTATATTCGATCAGATGACACAGGAGCATGTGGATTTCATGCTATCGAAAATTCCCATGAACCGGTTTGGGCAGCCGAGCGAAATTGCCGCCCTTGTCGCCTGGCTGTGTTCCGAAGATTGTTCGTTCAGCACTGGCGCTGTGTTTGATCTATCCGGTGGCCGCGCAACCTATTAGCGGCTTGCCGCCGCCCAGTGGGGCAGGGTGGCTGTTAACAGGCATACAAGGGCCGCCGCACTGAGGTCTGCGGCTTTAATAATAGCATTCAAATAATTTTTCCAGGCCGAACGGCGCTGGAACGCCAGCCATAGCGTTTTTCGAAGCCGATCACGATTGTCCGGCTGTGCGCTGCGCAATTTGGCGACCATTTCCCGACAATCTGCAGATATGTAGTGGAGGGCTGATTTCGCTCGAGCCGTGCGATAAGCGTATATCCCACCAAAGCGAAGCGCCCAGCGTTCCGCCGATGGGATCGGCCCAGTGTATTTGCATTCAATTTCAGTGATATGCGAAATGGATTGTGGCAGTGATTGTGACAATGCGGCCATGAGAAAATCCCGAGATATTATTATTATAATAATTGTATAACAATATCATATATCGGAATAAAATACAATAAAATTATAAAAATATTATAATATCAGACAAATATTTGGGGTCCCAAGGGCATTTATGCCCATCGGAGTTGAAGTCTAATTTAAACGGATGATCTGATAGAGGGGGCGAAACGGCTTTGAATTAGGCGCGTTTGACCCAGATAATAGGCGCCGCCCACAGCAAGCGAACGTTTTCGATAGGCGCGGCGTTGTAGGAGATCAAGGTAAACGTGCCCGGCGTCGCGCCGGTGGCCAGTTTTTTGACATAGCCTTCGCCCTGGTCCGATTTGACGACGCAATCTTTATTGAGGGTGAATTCGATATCGGCTCCCCTGCGCCTGGAACAGAGCAGGAAATCGCCGGGGCGATAGACCGGAAGCATGGATTCGCCGCGAACTTCAATGGCGATGGGATCCGCATCATCTAGGGAAAATTCGATTTCGCTATATCCAGAGCCAAGCGGGTTGTCATCAAACGGGATAAAACTTTCGCCGGCCGAGACGCGGCCGACTACTGGAATATGAATAACTGCCGGGCCGGTTTCGAAGCGCAGCCAGTGTTCGGTCACGCCAAGCGTATCGGCGAGGCGCAGCATAATGTCACCGCGC
>JABMOP010000414.1 GCA_013204125.1 Rhodospirillales bacterium
ACGTAGGGGTCGGAGGTTCAAATCCTCTCTCCCCGACCAATCTTTTCTAATCCATGCTATAATCCCGCCTCTTAAATCAGGGGAGGCACACCGATGGAACATCTCAAAGGCAAGGGTGCATTTATTACCGGCGGGGCGTCGGGGATCGGGCTTGGCATGGCGCGGGCGTTTGTATCGGCCGGCATGAAAGTCGCCATCGCCGATATCGAGGCCGCGCCTTTGAAAGCGGCCGAGGCGGAATTGAAAGCGCTTGGCGGTGAATGTCTGGCCATCCATCTCGACGTCTCCGACAGGGGCGATATGCATGAAGCCGCCCATACCTGCGAAGCGGTCTTCGGCAAGATGCATGTGCTTTGCAATAACGCCGGCGTCGGCGGCACCGGCAAGCCGCTGGATCAGGTCGATGATAAAGACTGGGACTGGGCGATGGGCGTCAATCTGGGCGGCACCATCAACGGGCTGCAAGCGTTCCTGCCCTTGATCAAATCCCAGGGCGAAGGCGGCCATGTGGTCAACACCGCATCAATGAGCGGGCTGCGCGCGTACCCTAACCGCGGCCAAGGCATTTACATCACCACCAAGTTCGCCCTGGTCGGCCTGTCCGAAGCCTTGGTCTCGGACTTAGCGCCCCATAATATCGGCGTCTCGGTGCTGTGCCCCGGTTTCGTCAATACAGCGATCTATAAAGCCGGGCGCAACCGCCCGGACCGCTACGGCGGCCCGTTCGCCCGCGAAGACGGCGGCATGCTCGCCGACGGCGCCAAGACCGGCATGGACCCGAACTTGGTCGGCGAATGGGTTCTCGAAGCGATCTTAGATAATAAGCTCTATATCATGACCCATGACGGCGAACGGGGAATGGTCGAAGACCGCCACAACGCCATCATGGCCGCCTTCGACGAAGTGGCGGCGAGGGAAGTTTAATTCTAGCCGACCGCATCCAAAACCGGATCGGCGCTGATCAGAACGAACGCCATGACGCAGGGCTCTGATCCGTTATTGACCCAGTTATGCACGGTGCCGCGTTGCACCAGAACGTCGCCGGCTTTTAAGTGAACTTCGGTGCCGTCCAAATTCATGATGATTTCGCCGGACAGGACGACCGCGTAATCGATTGTATCGGTGCGGTGATCGCGGGGCGCGACGCCCGGGCCGTATTCGATGATGCGGAAAATGGCGCCGGCCGGCAAAGGCCCGCTGCCGACATCGGCGAGGGCGTCATCCACCCGGCCGGAATTATCGGCCGGGGTTTTATCGTTGGTCCAGATGACGCAGCTGGTATGGCCTTGCCGGCGGCTAATAATATTATCGGAAATCTCGTCGCATATAACCACCGCCTTGCCGGCTTCATCATGGCCGGTGACAACCCGCCTGACCGCCAGCGTCATTTAAGCGCCCCGGACTTTCTGGCGCGGCGAGATCGGTTGCCACGGCGGGAACTCGCCGACCGGCACTTCGATCAAGACCGGTTTATCGAGGCCGATGGCTTCTTTAAGGGCGGCGCTCAACCCTTCCGGGCCTTCCGCCCGCATACCGACCGCGCCGAAGGCTTCGGCCAAGGCGACGAAATCGGGATTGTGCAGATCGCTGGCGATATAATGCTCGTTGTACATGAGTTTTTGATTGCGCCGCACATTGCCATAGCCGGCATCGTTGAAAACAACGGTGATGAGGTTGATGTTGTGCAAAACGGCGCTCGACAATTCCTGAATATCGAACATCAGCCCGCCGTCTCCGGCAACGCAGATCACCGGCACATCCGGATGCGCAACCTTAGCGCCGAGCGCGGTCGGAAAACCAAATCCGAGCGTCCCCTGATAGCCGCCGCGCACAAAGGTTCTTGGGTTATAGACGGGAAATCCCCAGGCGGCGTAATAGCCAAGCTGGGTCAGCCCGATACAGATATAGCCGTCATCGGGCAACGCATCCCGGATCACCTTGGTATAATCGTAATGCATGGCGCTGCTGGTTTTGAAGCCGGCTTCGGTTTCCGCCTTCATCTTGGCGAGCGCATCTTGATCCCACTCACCTTTAGTATCCGCGCCGGAAAGCGCGTCGATGATCGCTTGCAACCCAAGTTTCGAGGTTGTGGTCAGGTGAATATCCGCCGGCCACGGCTCCTTCGCCACTTGGTCGTCGGCATCGATGCGGACCAGCTTGATATCGTCATCAAAGCCCCAAAATTGCGCCTGCGTCGCCAGCCTTGTGCCGACCGCCAAGGCGACATCGGCACTCGGCCATAATTTAATGCCGCTGGCCAACGAATGAGTGAGCGGATCCCGGCAATCGGCAATGCCCTGGCCGTATTGAGAGACAATGATCGGCGCCGATAATAGCTCGGCGAGGGCGCGTAATTCCGCCGTCGCTTCCATCGTTCCGGAACCGGCGCAAATCACCGGATGGGTTGCCGCCGCCAAGGCTTCGGCGGCGCGGGCGACGGCGTCCGCGTCCGGCATCTGTTCCACCGGCGCCGGATCGAAATCATGCAGGGTGCCGTCCCAATCCATGTTCAAAACATCGGGCGGCACTTCGACCACGACCGGGCCATTTCGCCCGGATGTGGCTTCGGATATGGCGCGGCTCAATACCGGGCCGACGTCTTCGGGGGCCATGATGCTGCCCTGCCATTTGGTAAAGCCGGAAACGCCGGCCATCTGATTGCCGATTTCGTGCAACATGCCCATGCGCTTGCCGATTGCGTGCGACGGGATTTGGCCGGTGATGCAAAGCACCGGCGCGTTCGCCGCATATCCGGTGGCCAGCGCGGCGCTCGCGTTCAACAATCCAGGCCCCGGCACAACCGTGCACACCCCCAACCGCCCGGTCGAAAGCGCGTAGCCGTTGGCCATATAGGCGGTCGTCTGTTCGTGCCGGGTCTGCATGATACGGATCGAGTTCCGCGCATGATAGAAGGCTTCGTATAAAGGGTCCATCTGCACACCGGGCAGCCCGAATATGGTATCGACGCCATATTGTTCGAGCGCCGATACGATGGCCTTGGCGACATTGGGGCTGGGGGCTTCGGACATTTATTTATTCTCCAACTTCTTGTTTTTTGTTATTCGGATGCGGCAATCGGGTTCGATAAAACGCCAAGCCCGGTGATTTCCACTTCGCATACTTGGCCCGGCTCCATGCGCTTGTTTGTGCCGGGGATCGATCCCGGCGTGCCGGTAACGATGACGTCGCCCGGCTGCAAGGTGTAGCC
>JABMOP010000035.1 GCA_013204125.1 Rhodospirillales bacterium
AAGGTCCAACAGCGCGAAGAAATCGTGCGTTTTAGGAATTATCTGGTTAGTGAAGGTCTATCATTGCTGGCGGAACGTAAAAGCCCGCGTTTTATCCAAGATAAAATGAACAGCTACCTTGATCCAGCCATCCACTTCAATATCGATAAGATGAAGCGATGATTTTGATAACCGGATCGAGCGACTAATGGTGCTTCCTCCGCCTCCATCCGCTGATCCCGAAGTCGGCGAGGAATGGATGACGACCTACGCCGATGCCATCACCTTGCTAATGGCATTTTTCGTTTTATTTTTCTCTTTCTCCAGGGTCGATCTCGAAATTTTCGACAAGGTTTCGAAAGGTCTGAGCGCGTCCATCTCCAAGGTGAAAAAAGAAACCCAACAGGATGAATTACAAGAGAACCTTAAAGATATAATTCTGAACCAAGGTGCCGACGAAGTGGTCAAAATGGGGACCGATGCCCAAGGCAGCATAACTTTAGAACTCAGCAGCGGCGCCTTTTTCAAACCGGGTTCCGCCGAACTTCAGGACCAAGCCATCCCCGTTTTAAAAAATATGTTCAGAGAATTAGCGTCGCCTCTATATAACCAATTTAACCTGAATATTGAAGGGCACACGGACGATCAGCCGATCAAGACCTCTCGCTTCCCCTCCAACTGGGAATTGTCGGCAGGTCGGGCATCCACGGTGGTCCGTTTCTTTGAGACCGAGGGCAAGGACGGCGAAAACAAAATCGAATCTAACCGGATGCGCGCTATTGGCTATGGCCAAACACAACCAAAATTAGCCAACCGCAATGTAGCCGGCGAGCCGATCGAGGAAAACCAAATCGCCAACAGGCGCGTGATCATCCGCGTTAACCGGAAACAGATATATACCAGGATTAAAATTCCCAAGTTCCGCCGACCTAATGAACCCGTTCCGCGGAAAGCCAATTAATTTGGGCCTGACCGGCGCCCACACATAAAAAAACACCCCCGAGGGCGTTCAATCAATACAGCCTCTCGAACGGAAGCGGTTATTCCACAATAAAGTCCATATTTTCTTGAATAACGAACGCGCCGTCCCATTCCTTGGCGGCGTCGATGGCGATCTGATCCATAAACACATCGTCATGTTCCGGGTCATGGTGGAATATTCCGAGACGTTTTGCCCCCGCTTCCTTGCAAAGCTTGACGCCTTCAACCCAGGTCGAATGCCCCCAGCCGACTTTTGACGGAAACTCTTCCTCGGTATAGGTGGCATCATAGATGACGAGATCCGAGCCTTCGATCAAACCAAGAATATTTTCATCGATTTGGCCGGGAACGTGCTCCGTATCGGTAATCAGGCACATCGAGCTGCCGTTGCAATCGACCCGGTATCCGGTGGCGCCATTCGGATGGTTGAGTTGCGCCGTGCGAACGGTGAACTTGTTGCCAATCGATAAATCCAAAACATCGCCAGCGACAAAATCAGTAAAAGTCAATTTGGCCTGCATAGCGTCAAGCGGCACAGGAAACATCGGGTTATCCATTTGAGTTTCCAAAATATTCTGGATACCGCCCTTGCCCGTCAGATGACCGGCCATGATGTCAAAACGCCTGTTTTTATCGTAGGCCGGCGAAAAAAACGGGAAACCATTGATGTGGTCCCAATGCGTATGGGTAAGGAGAATGTGGCAATGCTCCATATCCGACTTCATCATTTGCTTGCCGAGATTGCGAATTCCCGTTCCGCAATCGAGCAATATCTTTTGGCCGGCCACGTCAATTTCCAGACTGGTCGTATTTCCACCGTATTTGAGATGTGTCGGGGCCGGACAGGCGATACTGCCACGGCAACCCCAAATCTTTACACGTATCGACATTCACAATCCTCCGGGGGAAATTTTCGCGCCTTATTTATATAGCCCACCCGGTTTCAGACTTATAAAACTGAAATTATTTTACGCTACCCGCCTTAACAATTGCCGAAATTTATACTTGTGCCTATTTTGAGGCCCAACAAATCGGCTGCGCTGCCTTGATTTACAGCTATTTCAACTAATCCTATAGAATTTACATACCAGAACGCAGCACCTTCAGAAACGTCCGTATATGTGCGAGCCGAGCGTAAGTAAACATCATTTACCCGCAATGCAAATGACGGATTCACGAATCCGCCACTGATTCCGGTCATCGCATTCCCATAATGGTCCAAATATATAACCTCGCCCAATTGGTCTGGCCATTGCGCGCAACTTTCCCAATCAACAGGGCGCGGTTCCCCTTCAAATTCGAGGCCGTTTTCCAATCTAGCTGCCAGCGGCGCAAAGAGGTCGCGCCCATGGAAGCTGGCGGAAACATCGCTATCGGAATAATTGATTTCCCACTTGCTTAACGAATTTGCCTGACGTGCGGCCATTTCAAACAATCCGTTTCCCGGCCCGACGAACCACTTGCCATCAGCTTTCATAGCAACGGCGGCGCGGCTGCCGCCGACGCCAGGATCAACGACCGATAGAAAAATTGCACCGACTGGGAATTCAGCGGCATAAGCGGCAAGAAGATAGCTGCAAGCCTTTGGATCTTGCATCGGCGCATCGGAAAATAGATCAATGATTGTCGCGCCCGGAGCGGACTGAAGAATACGGGCCTTCATTTGGCCTATATAAGGCCCCTCACTCCCAAAATCGGTAAACAAGACGATCATATTGATGCCAATGCTCGAATTTCATCCTCTAAATCTATCTAAACGAGAATTAGGGCTTAAATACAAGGTCAGGATGGGATATTTTCAAATGTTATTGTCGGGGCGTGACGAAAGCGGTTTGATAGCTTATTATGGTTCACTAAATGTCGTCTTGGGGCGCGAAACGCCTCGAATGTTCCGGTTGTATTGGCCCGTTCGACGGGTTGGACCGAAGTGGCCCATCCTGAAGGCTGTTTGTGCCTCTCACGGCTGCCACCTCATGACCACTGGGACTGAATTCCGCCCTATTTAGCGGCGGGAAGGCGGACGAGTCCGTTATCGGCGAAGCGCGGTTAGCTTTGTTGTAATTCGGACTATTTTGTAGGGAACTGGGGAAGAGGATTGGTATGAGTTCTGCGGATTTTCCAGCAAGGCAAGGATTGTACGATTCTGCCCGTGAGCATGATTCTTGCGGCATTGGTTTTGTTGCCAACATAAAAAATATTGCGAGCCACGAAATCGTCCAGCAAGGGCTGACGGTGCTCGACAATCTCACCCATCGCGGCGCCGCCGGCGCCGATCCGCTGACCGGTGACGGTGCTGGTATTTTGCTTCAACTTCCCCACGGTTTTTTCGCCGAAGAATGTGCCGATTTAGGAATAAAATTACCGGGCCCAGGCGATTATGGCGCCGGCATGGTTTATCTTCCTCAAAACGAGGATGCCCGCGCCAAGTGCGAAGCCGTGATCGAACAGATCATTGCCGACGAAGGACAACTAAGCCTAGGCTGGCGCGATTTGCCGGTGGACAACACGGTCCTCAGCGACGCCGTTCGGGAAATCGAGCCCTTCATCCGCCAGATATTCGTCGGCCGAGGCAATAATTGCCCCGACACCGATGCGTTCGAACGCAAATTGTTCGTTATTCGCAAACAGATCCACAAAGCTGTTCGTGACAACGGCTATGCCGGCGACGAAATGTTCTATCTGCCATCTTTTTCGGCGCGCACCATCTGCTTTAAAGGCATGATGCTGGCGGGCCTCGTGAAGGGTTATTTCTGCGATCTCAAGGACGAGCGCTTAACCTCGGCTTTGGCTTTGGTGCATCAGCGTTTTTCCACCAACACATTCCCGTCCTGGGAATTGGCGCAGCCGTTCCGCTACCTCTGCCACAATGGCGAAATAAACACGCTGCGCGGCAACATCAATTGGATGGCGGCCAGACGGCGCTCGATGAGCTCGGAACTACTAGGCGAGGATCTGGAAAAATTGTGGCCGCTAATTGCCGACAGCGCTTCCGACTCTGCGACCTTCGATAACGCCCTCGAATTGCTGGTCGCAGGCGGCTATTCGCTTGCCCACGCGATGATGTTGATGATTCCTGAAGCTTGGAACGACAACCCTTTGATGGACGCCGATCGCAAAGCGTTTTACGAATACAACGCCGCTCTCATGGAACCCTGGGATGGCCCCGCCGCAGTCGCCTTTACCGATGGCCGCCAAATTGGCGCGACGCTCGACCGGAACGGGCTGCGCCCGGCCCGCTATATTATCACCGACGATGATTTGGTGGTCATGTGCTCCGAAGTTGGCGTGCTTGAAATTTCTGAAGAAAAAATCGTAAAAAAATGGCGCCTGCAGCCGGGCAAGATGTTTTTGATCGATCTGGAACAGGGCCGAATTGTCGACGACGAGGAACTTAAATCCACGCTCGCCGGCGCCCATCCCTATCAGACTTGGTTGAACAAAACACAGATCGTACTCGAAGACTTACCAGCCGACGGAGAGACGCATGCACCCGACCATCAAACGCTTTTGAAACGCCAACAAGCATTTGGCTACACCCAAGAAGACAGAAAATATTTTCTCCTGCCGATGGCGGTGAGTGGCCAAGATC
>JABMOP010000415.1 GCA_013204125.1 Rhodospirillales bacterium
CATGACGGCCACCACGATGATGTTCTGTGTTTTGGCCAACCGCAGCCGGGTTGAAACCTGGGCGCGGCCCATGGCCGGTGTCAGGTGGAACGACGCCACTTCCGGGTTCGGATTGGCTTCGGCTGCAACATGGATGGATTTTACATAATTGTCGGCAGTCATCGGGCTGTCGACAGTGATGGTCAACGGAACAACGGCGCCGTTTTCTGCAATTTCCGGCACTTTAAGGGTTATTCCGCCGTCTTTATAAGTTGACGTGCCGCTCATTTTATCAAGGTAGCTTTTGGTCGTTGCGGGCGATGCACCCGCGATACCGGTCGCTGCCAGTGTGCCGGTCGCCACCGCAACCGCGCCAAAGCCCATCAGGCGTAAAATCTGGCGGCGATCCAAACCGTCTTGCGGTTTTCCAATATGCTTGGTCATATTATTCAGTCTCCACTTAATTCAAATTTCTGAGGATTATTTAAGGGTCAGCAGGTAGGCAACAATGTCTTCGACGTCCTGCGCACCTATAAGTGTCTTGCCCAGCCACTGTTTCTGGACCCGGTGCAGGCCGCGGGTCGAATAGAACGGCGGCATAACCGTGTCAGGATTAACGGCTTTCGCTTCGATAATGCGAAGGCGTAATTCCGCCGCCGAATACCGGCTACCGACACCGCGTAAATCAGGACCTAAATTGCCGTGGTCCGCTTGTTCCGGCGCGGGCAGTGAATGGCAGGCTAGGCAATTGCCCTTTTTGCGGTGAATGGAGGTCGCCCGTCCTTTTTTGGCATCGCCCGCTTTTCCGGTCAGTGATTTGGGAACGCCGTCGCCGACGCGAATTTTGCCGACATCGGCGCCGGCGGCATTTGCCGTTGCCGAAAATGCGAATGCGGCAATCAGGGCCGCACCAATTGTGGTCGCAATGGTTTTGTTAATTTGGATATTCATATCCATATGTCTCCTTAAACGTTGTGTCCTCTATCCCTCGCCAAATGAATGGCGCGCACACCCAATCCGGGCGCTGTTTCGTTTTCGAGTTCTTTTACTTCTAAGAGGCCGTTTAGCCGATCCCTAATTTTTTTATTATTATTCGGAGAAACTGTTTTTATTGTCTCGCTTGCCGGTAAACTAATTGTGACCCATTTCAATTACAAGCTTAAAATAAAATTTTCACAGATAATTTGGTGTTGGATTTTTCCCCGCCAACAATCTGATAATAAATAACATATTTTGTATTATCAAAATAACTCAAAAACATTGTTGTTTATTTATTGTGGCTTTAATGATCTGTGAAAATTTAATGATACATAAAATTAATGTGTTTATTTTTCTTAATGTACCTAAGCATAGGTGATGTGAGCATTTGTCAGGATATGTATTCTGAAGTGTTATGGGCTAACTCAACAAGAGAATCGCAGTTTTAATTCTCAACGATCATTTGCATTAAATTTCCCCAGCAATCTATAAATTATCACCCCAATTTATGGAATTGCCGGCAGATATCTGCGCATCTAAGTCAGCTGCGGGCGAATATCGCCTTCAGACCGGCCACGGCGCCGCCCTCTTCGATCGATTTAAGGCCCCAGACGCCACCTAGAATAATCGATGCCAAGGCGATCAACGAGCCGAGGGCGAGCGTCGACATTCCGGTGATGCCCTGGCCGATTGTGCAGCCAAGCGCCATGATGCCGCCGGTGCCCATCAATGCCGCACCGGAAATATGGCGCAGGAAGTCATCGGCGGCGGTGAAGGATTCGATATGAAACTCGCCGCGCATCTTGGCCATCAAAAAGGCGCCGGTAATGACACCGCCGACGGTGGCGATCCCGAAATTAATGGTCGCCCCGGTAAAGGTCATCAAGTACTGGATCGAATTGCCCGATGGATTGACGAATGAGAAGCTTTCCAATTGGGTTGGCTCGAACTCATCGAAGCCGATGACGCCGGTCACGTACCAGGCGGCGGCGACCACCCCGCCAATAATAATCCCAGCGGCGATATCGGTCGGCGATGATCTAAAATTCCGGTCTTTAAAACAGAAGATGAGAAGCGCGGCGGCGGCGATGCCGGTCACGGCCCAACTCATGGTTTCCTGGGCGGCGCCAAAGAGGGTTGCAAGGATATGCGGGATACTTTGAGACGCAAATCCTGCCGCTTTCAAATCAATAACCGTGGCGGCTTCCAATTCGACGCGCGCCAGGCCGATGAGACCGCGGAGGGTCATGTAGGCGAAAATGCCCAAAATCAGGAACACCACCAGGGATTTCATATTACCGGCGCCGAGCCGCACGAGCGTCTTGTTGCCGCAGCCGCCGGCCAAGGTCATGCCAAAACCGAACATCAACCCGCCGATGATGGCCCCGGCCCAGCCCAGATTCGCCGACAGGTAAATGGATTTTCCTAAATCAATCACGCCGGTCAGATGCATCCATTGCGCGGCAATCATAACAATCGCCAATGCCAGCATCCAGGCGCGGAAGCGGTTCCAGACGCCCATGAACACAATGTCCGATAACGCGCCCATGGTGCAAAAATTGGTGCGCTGCGCGGTGGCGCCGAAAACGATGCCCAAAACGAAGCCCAATGAGACGACAATGACTTTGGTCGATATATCTTCCATTGTGAACTGTCCCGATTATTCCCTGTTTATTCCAATCAACGCACTTGGAAATTTGCATGCATTGGCCTATTTTACACAAACAACATGGCATTTAACAAATGCGGCGGCAAGAAGCGCATTTTCAAATGAAGGTGAACGGAGTGCAGCGTTTAAAAATATTTAGCCCTCGGGGAATTCGGGACGTAATGCTGGCGGCGGTGCTAATTGGTATCGCAGCTTTGCCCGCGTGGAGCGCCGAATTGG
>JABMOP010000416.1 GCA_013204125.1 Rhodospirillales bacterium
ATCAGGATCAGCTTGGATACCGCATCCGGCCAGCCGGCGGTGACTTCGGCGGCAAGCGCCGCGCCGATCGACGCGCCCATCAACGGCGCGCCATCCAACCCGGCGGCGGCATGAACATCCCGTGCCGCCAACACCCAATCAAATATATCGTCCAATGGCTCGTAATCGAAGCCGCCCGGAAAGCCCGGCAGCGACGGCGCAACGATACGGCCTGCGCCGTTTATATTGTCCAACATCGGCAGCCATTTTGGCAATCCGTGCAGACCGGCAAAAAGGCCGAGCGTGGCGCCCGATCCTTTCTCCCACACCCGGGATGCGCCGCCGGGCGTTTCGATTATACGCTCGTCTGGGCCGCTCATTCCGCCGCCACCTGATTTTGAACACGCTTGGCGGCGGCCATCGGCTTCGGCCACCATTTATTTTCCCACTTGTCTTCGAAAAGATCGGTCAATTGCGGCATTACTTTTTCGGCAAACAGGCGCGTATTATATTTGGTCAGATCGCGGCTCATATTGCCGAAATGCAACAACATCAACAGGTTCCCGACATTGAGATCGACCGCGGCTTCGCGGATTTTCTCCGCAACCTCGTCGGGGCTGCCGATCACCACATGGCCTTCATCGAACATTTTGCGTTCGGCACCGCGATTGATGCCCGAACCGGAAAATCTGTTCGACCGGTTGGCGGCGGTGACGATCTGCGATGACAGGCGCGCGCGTAAAGTTTCTTCGGTGGTGTAGCCCGGCGGGCTGGCGAATCTCGGGCTCAAATGCAGGCAGGTGTCAAAGAAATAGTTGGCCGGTTCGGCATAGATATCTTCGGCCTCCTGGCGCGATTCTGCAACGCCGATGGCTTGCAGGAACCCGGCTTGGAAGGGATTTGGCTCCATCCCCAAATTGCCCATTTCCTTCCAATAGCCCTTCATCACCGCCTCCGACGCCTTGTATCCGAAATAGGATAAATAGGCGTAGAGGAAGTCGTTATCGGCGCACATGCGCCAGGTTTCGACGGATCCCGACCCCGGCACCCAAACCGGCGGGCGCGGTTTCTGGACCGGACGCGGCCAGACATTGACGTAGCGTTGCTGGGTGAAGCGGCCGTTGAAGGCGAACGGCTCTTCGGCTTCCCAGGCGCGGGTGATGAGATCGATCGCTTCGTAATAGCGCGGCCGGAGAAGCCCCGGGTTTTGGCCGTAGGCGTAGCACGTGTCCATCGGCGTTCCGACCGGGAAACCCGCAATCAGGCGCCCGCCCGAGATGCAATCGATCATCGCCATTTCTTCGGCAACGCGGGTCGGCGGATTGTAAAGCGCCAGCGAATTACCCATCACGCAAATGGCCGCATCGGAGGTGCCGCGCGCCAAGATCGAGGCAATAAGATTGGGCGACGGCATCAGGCCGTAGCCGTTGGAATGATGCTCGTTGACGCAGATGGCGTCGATGCCGACTTCGGCTGCATATTCCAATTCGTCGATATATTCGTTGTAAACTTCATGGCCGCGCTCGGCATCGAAGAGCCCGGGATCGATGTTTACCCACACGGATTCGTGCTTTTCCTTGAAATCAGCCGGCAAGTCCGGATAGGGCATCAAGTGGAACCAAAGAAATTTCATATCACCTTCTCCTAGGCATCAATCACCGGCGTCAATCAACCGGTAAATTGTCCTGCAATCCGGGTTTGGGCTGCATATCAACCGCCGCAAGCAAGAGCGCAGTCGCCGCATATTGGCCCATCAAAACGACGAACTCGACAATACCTTTCTCGCCGAAGAGGGCCAAAGCGGCGGCGAATTTATCCGGCGATACTTTCTTTTCACGGAATAACTGGCGCCCGAATTCGATAATCAGGCTTTCGGTTTCGGGCAAGCCAGCGGTACTTTTCTTGTTGCGGACGACGTCGATAATTTTCGCATCCAAGCCTTCTTCCAACGCTGCCGGCTCATGCGCCGCCCATTCGAAACGGCTGTCCATTTCGCGCGCCGCAACCAAAATGGAGAGTTCCAGGATGGCGCCGTCGAACCCGGCTTCACCGCGGAGATATTTATTCAATCCACTGGAATGTTCTGAAACGCGCGGGCTATGAAGCTGTATGGTACCCGGTCCCTGCAATCCGACGCGGGATTTGCTGTTCGGGTCGGCTAGAGCGTCATAGGCAGCCTTCCCCCTGTCATCTAATTGGTCCCGATCGGGCAAGGGTAGCCGACAAAACGATGCCGCGTCCACGTCTGATGGTAATTCACCGCCTGCCATCTATTCCTCCCCCGCTTTGTACAAACGTAACCTTTTCC
>JABMOP010000417.1 GCA_013204125.1 Rhodospirillales bacterium
ATTTTTTGTGCTTTCCATCGAAGGGTTGCGGCGCACGGTCGGCTATTCGCTGGTCGTCGTCGTCCTGGTCATTGCCGGTTATGCCATGGTCGGGCATCTGGTGCCGGGCGATTTGCAAACCCGCGAAATTCAAATTGGTAATACCCTTGTCTATCTTGGTCTGGATACCAGCGCCTTGTTCGGCATCGCAATGACCGTCGCGACGACCATCGTCATTACCTTCATATTCTTCGGCCAGCTTCTTATGCGGTCCGGCGGCTCGAACTTTTTCAACGATATATCTCTGGCGCTGATGGGCCGCTACCGGGGCGGATCAGCCAAGATCGCCATTACCGCATCCAGCTTGTTCGGATCGGTCTCCGGCGTTGCCGTATCTAATATTGTCGCCACCGGCGTCGTCACCATCCCGATGATGAAAAAAGCGGGGTTTACACCCAAATTTGCCGCCGCCGTCGAAGCCGTGGCGTCCACCGGTGGGCAATTGATGCCGCCAGTGATGGGCGCTGTCGCATTTCTGATGGCGGACTTTTTGGAAATGCCTTACCGGGAAATCGTCTTCGCCGCGTTAGTTCCGTCGATCCTTTATTATGTGGCCTTGTTCATTCAGGCCGATCTGGAAGCCGCCCGTAGTGGCATTTCCAGGGTCCCAGAATCCGAGATCCCGGCGATTATGTCGGTTATGCGCACCGGTTGGGTTTTCATCGTCCCCTTTGCGGTCCTCATCTATGCGCTGTTCTGGTTGAACTGGCTACCGGAAACAGCGGCGCTGGTGGCTTCCGCGGCCACCGTCGTTGCCGGTTTGCTGTTCGGCTACCAAGGCCGGCGCATGAAAATCATAGACATTTGGAAATCCTTGGTAACGACCGGCGTATCGGTCCTCGACATTATGATGATCGTTGCCGCCGCCGGCTTCATCATCGGCTTGCTTCAAATAACCGGGCTTGGATTTGCGCTTACCTTGTATCTGGTGGAACTGGGCGAAGGTAGCTTGCTCATCCTGCTGCTGATGTCGGCGGTTTTGTGCATCATTCTCGGCATGGGTATGCCGACGGTGGGCGTTTATATTCTGCTCGCCATCATGATCGCGCCGGCATTGGTGGAAGTCGGTATTCCAGCCCTCGCCGCGCATATGTTCATTCTCTATCTCGGTATGATGTCGCTGATTACGCCGCCGGTTGCGGTCGCCGCTTTTTTTGCCGCCTCCCTGGCCGGGGCGCCGCCGATGGCAACCGGATGGACCTCCATGCGCTTTGGCTGGACCGCTTATGTAGTACCGTTCCTGTTTGTCTTTTCGCCGAGCCTATTATTGCAGGGCGATAACTATGTCGACTTGACCATAGACGTGTCGTCCGCAATCGGCGGTGTATGGCTGGTTTCGGCTGCAATGATCGGTTTCTTCATCGGCGCCATATCGTTGCCGATGCGTGGATTGTTCCTCCTTGCCGGCATATTACTGCTATTGCCGAAAACCATTATTCCCGGCGGCGGCTGGACCAACCTGGTCGGCGCGGCATTGGCCATTACTCTTGTGACGGTTGAAATAATAGCATCCCGCAAGCAGCACGCCCAAGCCGCTTAAGATAGACCGAAGTTGATGGCCGGGGCTAAATCCGGCACCATCCAAAATCGTTATTTATTTATGGGAGTCCTAAGCCGGTGACGCGCCCTGCCGCTGCAATTGTATTCGGTGTGATGTTGAGTTTCCTGACGCTCGCCCCGGCGATGGTGAACGCTGAATTGCTGGGTAAATCGAGGGTTTCACAAACACCGGCGACCACCCAGGAGCTTCGTAGCGCCTATGCCCAAATAGGGCGCCTCGGGCGGGCCTTTGAACGCTTGAGTCAGGGCACGCCGAGCGAAATATTAAAGGCGCTGGATCTGGTCGGCGAAGTTTTTAATCGCATCCGCACCAAATATTGGCGGCAAACCCAATCAAAATTACTGATCGACGCGGCCCTTGCCGCCGCCAATCGTCCGCGCATCGATGGAAAACTCGCCTCGGCCCACGATCTGGCCATCACCGCCGTTAATGGAATGATCCATTCGCTCGATCCCTTTTCCAGCTTTACGCCCCGGCGCCAAAATAAGAAAGGCGGCAAAAAGGGCGCCCGTAATTTTGGGCGGATCGGAATTGAATTGGTCGTCAAGGACGGCGTGGCAACCATTATCGCCCCTTACGACGGATCGCCCGCCGCCAACGCCGGGCTCAAACCCGGCGATACCATCGCCCGCGTGGACGGCAGAGAATTCCACCCGCCGACGACTTTGGCTGCGCTTGAAGCTTTGCATGGACCGCTCGGCGGCGAAGTTAATTTGACGATTGAACGCGCCGGCGCAAAACCTTTCACGGCCAAGATGGTGCGCGCCATCATTTCCAGGCGTAGTGTGACCGCGACAGTCAAAGACGGCGTTGCCTTCATCCGAATTTCGGTCTTTGCACCCAACACGGCGCGTGACCTTCGGCGGGCAATTAAGAGAGCCAAGCCCCCGGTTCATACGGTGGTGCTTGATCTCCGCAACAATCCAGGCGGGCTGCTGGACCAGGGAATCCGAGTTGCAGACGCCTTTCTCGACCGCGGAGAGATTGTATCCACGCGCCCGCGGCGAAGCACCAAGCACCGCCGGTTTAACGCGCGTTTAGGCGATATTATCAAGGGCGGCCCGTTGGCGGTGCTGGTAAACGGCGGTTCCGCCAGCGCTTCCGAAATCGTCGCCGGCGCGCTACAGGATCAGAAACGTGCAATCATAATCGGCGAAAAATCTTTCGGCAAAGGATCCGTACAAACCATCATGCGCCTCAAAGGCCATGGAACTTTGCGCCTAACGACGTCGCTTTATTTTACACCATCGGGACGGACCATCCATAATATCGGGATCACCCCCGATGTGACCGCAAAAGCCTGCCTTAGCCAAAACGGCGCGTCCGACCAAGCTTCTCCGGACGCGTGGTTAAGTTGCGCGGCGAACATTCTAAATTTGAGGAAACGATAATGAACGAGCAAACTGAATTAGACGAAGCCAAAGTCAGCAGCGAAGAACACTGGACCAACAAGGGCGAAATACGTCTTTTTCTTTGGGAAAAATATGCGGGCAAGCCCGATGGAAAAGAAACCATTGTCTTCGTTCATGGATCATCCATGGCATCGCAACCGACCTTCGATCTGCACGTAGATGGCCGCCCCTTCTCGTCGGTCATGAATTGGTTTGCGCTGCGCGGCTATGATACCTGGTGCGTCGATATGGAAGGGTATGGCCGTTCCGACAAAGACCGCGACGATCATTTCGATATTTCCAACGGCGCCGATGATTTAGAAGCCGCCGCCGCCTATATCGCCGAAACTCGAGGCGCCGAAAAGGCCCATTATTATGGAATTTCGTCCGGGGCGCTTCGCGCCGCTTTATTTGCGGAACGAAATCCAGATAGGGTTGACCGATTGGCGCTCGACGCCTTTGTCTGGACCGGCGAAGGCAGCCCGACCTTGGAAAACCGGCGCAAAAAATTACCGG
>JABMOP010000418.1 GCA_013204125.1 Rhodospirillales bacterium
GCATTTAACGACGTCAAACACCTATTGGCGGCTGTTTCACGGCTACCCAATTCCATTGGTTATCGGGATAACGGCGGCGGGCATTTACGCCCATGTCCAATCGCAGACGCGGCTTTGGCAAATTGTGGTCCTCACGGTGTCGGGGTTTGCATTAGGATTGCCGCATGTATTTTTAATATTTCAGATTATATTTGGCTGGGATCGTACGGCGCCAACCATCATTCGGGCCATTCATCGTGTTTCCGCTGGTGGCCCCCGCATATCAGACATCCGACTTGCCGATATAAAAGCGGTGCTACCGCGTCTTCCAGACGGTCCGGTATTGGCTGCCCACCCTATCAATTCAGATATATCCGTATTTAGCGGCACCCATTCCCTGATTTATGCGCGAATGATTGAGACGGAGTTTTGGTTTTTAAAGCGCGGCGACCCACAAAAAGGGGTGCGCCGCCGTTTGGCCATGCGCTTTGCAAGCGGCACAGCTCGATCCGGCATTGAAGCATTTTTCCAAGTCATAGACGAAGAGCCAAACCTTAAATCATTGGTTCTCAATCCTGGCGCGTTAGCTCAGATGGGGGTTTCGACAAGAATTGCCGCAAAAGGCTTCGATGACATCGGGATCGCTGGTCGCTACAGACTGTTTATCCGAAAATGATCAGAACTAAGCCTTTAGTTTTTCGGGTGAGTGGCGTTTTGCCTGCATAGAAGTTGATCGGGACGTGTATCAGGAAAAGAAAAAGGACTTTGCCTGATCCCGCCTCTTTGCAAAGCGGCTTAATGCGGTAAGCTGTCCCGAAAGACTTTATTTGGAGAGGCTCTTATATGCGCTTGGTCAGCTTATTCGTCGCCGCTTTGATGGTCGCTAACGCAGGTACGGTGTTCCCGGCTGCCAAGGCGCAAGACGACGGCGTCCGAAATTTGTTGCAGACCATCAAACTGCCGCCGGGATTCAAAATTAGCTTGTTTGCCCGCGTTCCCGGCGCGCGTTCCATAGCTGTTGGGCCAGAGCGCGGGATCGTTTTTGTTGGCTCCCGTGGAAGCACGATTCACGCGATTTTGGATAGCAATAAAGACGGCATTGCCGATGATGTTAGGCTTTTGACCGACCGGGCGAGAGTGCCGAACGGCATCGCCGTTCACCGGGGACGACTTTATATCGCCGAACAGCATCGCATCAGTGTCTGGAGTGGTCTGGCGGAACGGAATTTTGCCCAATCCAATCGCGCATTTTTCGAAGTGAAGGCGGGGCTTCCCGATAAGGGACATCATGGTTGGCGCTATATGGCTTTCGGCCCAGACGACAAATTGTACGTGTCGATCGGCTCGCCGTGTAATGTCTGTTTCGTTCAAGGCCTTGAAGGCAAAATCATCCGCATGGATGCAAACGGACAAAATTTGGAAGTTGTGGCCAGCGGCATTCGTAATTCCGTCGGCTTTGATTGGCACCCCAAAACGGGTGAGTTGTTTTTTACCGATAACGGTGCCGACGGCATGGGGGACGATCAACCGCCGGACGAACTTAACCACGTGACTGAGAACGGCCAATTTTTTGGATTTCCCTATTACGGCGGCGGCGGCGCAAGGACACCGCAAACAAGGGGCGAGCAGGTGCCGGCAAACGCGGTTCCGCCGGTTATCGAGTTTCAAGCCCACACCGCTAGCCTCGGCGTTCATTTCTACCGCGGCGATATGTTTCCGGCGGAATATCGAAATGACGCTTTCGTGGCCCAACACGGATCGTGGAATCGCTCTTCCAGGGTTGGATACCGTATCATGCGCATCCGCTTTGATAACCAAGGCCGGGCGGTAAAAAAAGAATTGTTTGCCGATGGTTGGCTCAAAAATGAAAGCCGGTGGGGCCGCCCGGTGGATATTAAGATGCTGGCAGATGGCTCCTTGCTGATAAGCGATGATTTTACCGGCTCGATATACCGGGTCACCTACGGAGGCAGCTAAACTTAGCTAAGGTTTTCGTCCAGCAGGGCGGAAATTTTTGCGATGACGTCGCCCCATTTGTTTTCCTCCTCCTGCCAAATACGGTCCACCGATGCATAAAATGCGATTGGGGTCGCTTCCAGCCCCCAATACCAAATCGGCGATTTTTGCAGCGCCTGCACACATGGCTTGCCGAGGCCGCCAGCAAAATGCGCGGTGACGTTTGAAGTGGTGACCACCAAATCCAAGCAATCGACCAGCGCGGCAAAACCTTCCAGATCATCAAACCGGTCGATATCGGGGTCGGTATATATATCGGCGCCGGTGGTGTTGATGGCTTCGGCGACTTCTTCATTGGTTTCGCCGTATTGTAGATTAACAAACAAAGCCTCCCGGCCCGTGAGGATCGGCCCCCACATATCCAGCGGCATGGATTTAAGCGGCCCGATCTTGGCACGCGCGCTACGCCACGCGATGCCGATTAACGGGCGGCCTCCGGCTTCGGCGTCCATCCGTGCCTTGATCTTTTCTTTTAGGTCCGTATCGGGTTCAAGGTAGCGCCCCATCGGAAAGCCATCTTCCTGGGCGGCGCGGCGGCGCAAACACATACTGGCGAGCGGTATTTGAAAATCGATATCGGGGCTTTGTGTGGCTAGGGCCGGCATCTCTTCGCACGCAACAATTTCGGCGCCTTTGAAGGATCGCGCAAAGAGGGGCTTTAAGCGCGGATCGCACTCGACCATAACCGAAGCGCCTTCGCCGACAAGCGCCGGGACCACACTTGAAAAAATAATATGATCGCCGATACCTTGTTCCGCCCAAAGTAGAATTTTTTTGCCCGCCAGATCTTCGCCTTGCCATAGGCTTTGTGGGAACTCGCGCCAATTGGAAGGAAAAGTTTCCGCCTGCCAGCGCATATCGTAATCGTCGATCGCCGCGCCGGAAAAATACCCTTGGGAAAAATATCCAAAACTGCGCTGGTAGCGGGTTTCCGCGTTGTCGGCGCCCAAGGCCAAGGCCGCATCGAATATTTGAATGGCCTCGGCCGGCCGGCCGCGCGATTGTATGATGGTGGCCAAGCTGAAGGTTACCCTTGCTTCACCCGGCGAAAGTTCAAGCGCGCGCCGCAGCGCATCCTCGGCTTCGGCAAAATAATTCATATCGCGAAGGGTGATGCCGAGATTGGTATGCGCATCGGCCATTTCCGGATCAAGGGCAATGGCCCGGCGAAAACATTCCACGGCGCCCTCAAGGTCGCCCGATATTTGCTGGGCCGCGCCGAAATTAACATAACCATGCGCATTGTCGGGATCGAGGCGGGTTTTATCGGCAAGATAGGCGAGGGCGGCGTCAATTTTCCCTAACTGCAGAGAGATCATGCCGGCGAGCTGCAGCGCGTCCAAATGGCCCTTGTCGGCGGCGAGCAATTTTTGCGCGGCCTTCAAGGCGTCTCCAAATTTGCCGTCATTATATAATTGAAGCGCCCCGGCGAATTTGGCACCGGGGGAAGTATTTCCCGCTGCTTTACGGTTTTCCCGCTCCTGTCTGCGCCGTTCGGCCCTGTTCATATCGCTATGCCAATTGAATTCATAAATTTTAAAATATCATTCCCATGCAGCTTCGGCCAATGAACTTATCCTGCATAGCCGCGTCCCCGTTTTAATAATTTTGCACCCATAAGAAGAAGAATCACTTCCACCCTATAGACTATTTTGTGTAAGCTAATAGGTGACTTAATCAACTAATTAAAATAGATAAGTTTAACAGGGAGAAGAAAATGAAAATCATGCACATAACGGCGCTTAGCGCGATTGCCGGGGCGGCGTTGCTGATATCGCCGGCCGAGGCGCAGAAATCCAAAAATACGCTGCGTTCCGCGTTCCAATCGCCGATCAAAGGCATATCTTATTATTATGATCCGAAGCCTGATACGGCGATGGAACAGGCCGCCGTTTATGATGGCTTGGTATTTTTCGACGAAGAAAAACATATTTATAAGCCATTGTTGGCCAAGGCATGGCGGCGCGTCGGCGATAAGGCGATCGAGTTTGATTTGCGCGATGACGTTAAGTGGCACGACGGCGAAAAATTCGATGCCGACGATGTTGTCTATACCTATGGCTTCCTGATCGATCCTAAGACCAAAATCCGCTTCAAGCGTAATTGGAACTGGATTGCCAAGGTTGAAAAGTTGGGCGCCTATAAAGTTCGTATTACTGCCAAGCGGCCGACGCCGTTTGATATGGCGCGCCACGCTTATCTGACGGCGATGCTGCCGGAACATATCCACAGCAAACTGGAAAGAAAGGCGACCTTTGGACTTAAACCGGTCGGCACCGGCATGTTCAAGGTGCTTCAAGTGGATAAAAACAAAGGTATCATCATGGAATTGAACGATGCCTTTAAGCATGGCGGCGATGCAAAGCCGGTCACCAATGTTAAACGCATAAGTTTTGCATCCATTCCTGATATCGGCACCCAGATCGCACAGTATTTGGCCGGTAACTTGGACATGGTGACGCGCGTTCCGTTGGATCAGGCAGAATCCATAATTAAACGGCTGCCCGATGCACGGCTGACGGTGGGCCAAGGTATTTCTTATATGTATATGGCCTTCGATTCGGCGGGCCGGTCCGGCGTCAAGCCTGTTACCGATGTGCGCGTCCGCAAGGCCATGGCGATGGCCGTTGACCGGGATGTGTTGGTGAAGCTGATGACCGGCGGGCGTAACATCAATCGTCCGGGCGCCATGTGCTGGCGTGTCCAGGCCGGTTGCGATTTCGATGCCGCTTTGCCTAAATTTGATATTGCGGGCGCTAAGAAACTAATGGCCGAAGCCGGTTATCCCAACGGTTTCAATTTGGAAATCACCACCTTCAATACGGCAGCAATTCGCAATCAGGCGCAGGCGGTTGCCGGCATGCTCTCCAAAATCGGCATTAAGGCGACGGTCGATTCGCATGTTCTTGCTTCCTATCGCAAAAAGCAGGGGCAAGGGAAAATCCAAACCATCGTCGCCGCCTGGCCCGCGGGCGGCTTGCCCGACGTATCGGGAACCCTCGGCTTTATCTTCCGTTCGCCGCCAAGCCGCAATTACCATGGCGACAAGGGGTTGGTGAAATTGGCGAAACAAATGGGCGGCGTCATGGATCCGGCCAAACGCCGGGCGCTGGGCAAGAAGATATTCAACATGGCAACGGAAAAAGCTTATTTCATTCCGTTGGGTCCGAACCCCGCGGTCGTTGTTCATTCCAAAGACCTTCAAGTTAAGGCCGATGCGCTGAACGCTCTTAATATAGAGGCGTGGAATCTACGCTGGAAATAGACTTGGGCAATATAAGGGGTGCATCTTTCGGGTGCGCCCCGCCCTTTGATGGAGGCGTAAAATAATGCTGTCCAAAGAAGACAACGAGCTTCTGACTCGCGTCGGTCCGGGAACGCCAATGGGCAATCTGTTGCGGCGGTTTTGGTTCCCGGCCATGCTGGAGCGAGAAATTGCCGAACCGGATAGCCCGCCGGTAAAACTCCGATTGCTCGGCGAAGATCTGGTAGCGTTTAAAGATACCGATGGCCGCATCGGAATTTTGGATGCCTATTGCCCGCACCGGCTGGTGCACATGTATTACGGGCGCAACGAAGAATGCGGCCTGCGCTGCGTCTATCACGGCTGGAAATTCGATGTGAACGGCAATTGCGTCGATATGCCGTCGGAACCGGCCGAGACCAATTTTGCGCATAAAGTGCAAACGACGTCTTACCCGGCGGTCGCCCGCGGCGGCATTGTCTGGATTTATATGGGGCCTAAGGAAAAAATGGGCGCGCCGCCCGATTTTGAATGGGCCTATTTGCCGAAAACCCAACGGACCGCTACCAAGCGATTGCAGGAATGCAACTGGGCGCAAACGGTCGAAGGCGGCATCGATTCGAGCCATATATCGTTCCTGCATAGCGCCACCGATGCGCAAATGGAAAAACTGGCCAAGACCGGCGGCGGTGCGCCCAATCGATTTCTTGGGCGCGGTGTTGACCGGCATCCTGTTTTTGATGTGCGGGACGTTGATTATGGCGTTCTTATTGCGGCGCGCCGCGATGCCGGAGAAGAGAATTATTATTGGCGCGTCACCCAATGCTTGATGCCGTTCTATCAGATGATCCCGCCGGTGGTGCCCGAAGACGATTCCAGTACAGCGTCATATTCGGGCCATGCTTGGGTGCCGATCGACGATGAAAACACCTGGACCTGGACACTTAGCGCGAACCCTCACCGGGATTTCACGGCCGAAGAAGCCGACCGCTCCGGAGGCGAAAATGGCATGTGGGGCCCGATAGACGAAAACTTTCGCCCCGTTCAGAACCGCGACAACGACTATAAACTCGACCGCGACGCCCAGGTGAATAACAGCTTCACCGGTATTGCCGGCATCCCCAACCAGGACGCGGCGGTGCAGGAAAGTATGGGCCGCATCGTTGATCGCAATCGTGAATATCTCGGCCAATCGGATACGGCGATCATCGTCTGGCGGCGGCGTATAATTCAGCTCGCCAAGGATTTGGCCGATGGCAAAGACCCGGAGATGCCGTCCCATCCGGAATGGTACAATGTACGGTCCTGCGCGACGTTGTTGAAGCGCGGTGAAGATTGGCAGGAAGGATCGGATTGGCTGCGCAGCGGCGGCGAAGTTCCCAAAGCAGCCGAATAGCCGCATCTATTATACGCCGAAGCGGTCGCCGGGCCCGTTCTCGGGCGTATCGGGCGTGCCTGCAGACGGCGCGCGGCCATCATCCCAATAGACAAAAGCGGCAATAATGACCGGCGCCAGAAAGGCTGCGCCGCCGAGAATGGCGCCTGAACCGAACAACAATACGGACATAAATGCGCACGCCAGCACCAGAAGACTGGAGAAGAACGGCTCAACCTGTTTGGCAATAATGCGCCGATTGGCCTGTTCCGCTTTTTCTCGTTTTAGAACGTCGAACATCTTGCCCCCTTATCCCGGCAGGATTTTATTGTGCGGCGTAATCTAGCCGAGTTTAGCGGCGCAGCGCAAATCGGGATGTTTGACCGCCATCAAGGCATCTCTCCGGGCATCCTCTAAGCTAAAGGTGATCCACAAAGGGAGATAAATCCCATGCTTGAAATTGATGTTGATAAAGTTGCCTTCATAATCTCAAAAGCCCGCGAATTTGAGGCCCAGGAAGGTGTTGTCGAAGAAGACTACGGCGGCAACATGGCCGACGAAGATTTTCAGGAAATTCTGGCCGCCCATGGAGACGATGCAACTTATGACGAACTTAAAAGCTGGATCAACACCATCAATGATGATGATCAGTGCCAGATTGTTGCCTTGACCTGGGTTGGACGCGGCGACTTCAGCAAAAGCGAATGGGACGAAGCGCTAACGATCGCTACCCAAGAGCATAACGACCGCACCGCCGAATATCTTTTGGGCATGCCTCTCCTGCCTGATTATCTGGAAGAGGGATTGTCCCAGTTCGGACTGGAATACGAAGAGCGTTAAGTCACGGAAAAAGGCGGGGATTATGCGGCGGTGTATCCGCCGCCCGCGCGCCAAGCGCCTCGGCAATACGCGCTGTAACACTTTGCCAATCGCCGATCCGGTCTTGGCGAAACAGCCGGAGGCTTGGATACCAAGGGCTGTCATCCCGTTCCAGCATCCATCTCCAATCGGGCGCAAAAGGCAACATCAACCAACATTCTTTACCCAAAGCACCGGCCAAATGGGCGACCGCCGTATCCACCGATATAACTAAATCCAGCGCGCTAATCGCGGTTGCGGTTGCCGAGAAATCGGTGAGTTGCGGGCTGAGATCCGGTATCGGCCTGTTGCCTGGCCATGCTGTCAGCTCGTCGGCGGCTTCGCCCATTTGGAGCGAAACCAGGGCCGCCCCTTCGATATCAGCGAGGGGGAGAAACAGGCTTAAAGGGCAGGACCGATTGCGGTCATTTTTATGGGTTGGCCGCCCGGCCCAGACGATGCCAACAAGAACATTGGCGTCGGTGCCGAAATTTATTGAACCTTCCGGGCGATTTTTTAAATAGGGTATGTGCGCCGGAATAGTGTCCAATCTCGTCTCGCAAAGATGGGGAAGGGAGAGAAGCGGCGCGTGGAAATCAAACGCCGGTAATGGATCGCCGCGGGCGATAACCTGGATTATTCCCTCCGCGGTTTCCATCAAGCGGACCAGCGGCCTATGGGTTTCTAAAATTACACGGGCGCCCCGCTCCGCCAAGATCGGGGCGTAGCGGACAAACTGAATAGTATCGCCGAAACCTTGTTCCGAATGAATGAGAATCGTTTTGCCGGCCGGATTATCGCCGGTCCATTCTGGAAAATCATCGTAGCGATTGGTGAATTCGGGCAGCTGCCATCGCCACTGGTAATCGGTGAACCCGCCTTCTAAATCTTCGCTCAAAAGCCTGGCAATGCCACGGTTCCAGCGCGCATCAGCATGATTTGGATTAATTTTTAGGGCGCTCTCGAAACACCCCAAAGCATCGGCAATGTGCCCGCCCGCCTGATGGGCGCCGCCTAGATTTGCAAGATAATCTGCGTTGCCCGGCTCTAACCTGAGGGCCTCGATATATTCGGCTGTGGCTTCGTCCAGATCATTTCGGCGAGCAAGAATATTGGCAAGATTATTGTGTCCGTGGGCAAGAATGGGGTGTTCTTTTAAAGTGGCGCGGATCAGTTGTTCTGCTTCGTCCAATTCGTCTATATCGATAAGAGCACTGGCAACCGCATTTCGTTGGATCGGCGCCAAGCTATTCAACGGACTTAAGCGACGAATGGTTTCCAGCACTTTGGCGGCTTCGGCGGTCTCGCCAATGCGGGCCAGGGCGCGTAATAAATTTATATGCGCGTCCAAATCGCCCGGCTCAATTTCTATGGCACGGCGAAAACTTTGACTCGCCTCCCTGACCTCGCCCGTATCAAGCAACGCCGCGCCAAGGTTGTTGTGGGCGGGCGCCAAATCGGGTGCTAGATATTCTGCGCGCCGGCATAATTGGACCGCTTCCTCTGCGCGCCCAAGAAGGCGAACCGTATCGCCAAGATTAGCCAGGATCTGCGCCGTATCGGGCATGATTTCCAAGGCGTGTTTGAAAATTTTCGCGGCGTCTTCCAAATTTCCGAGAGCTTTCAGAACGCTGGCGTGGGTATTTAGCGTGGCGGCGTCATCGGGCAACAGTGCGAGGGCGCGCTCGCTACATTGTTTCGCTTCCGTAATGTTATCTTGGTTAAGGCATAAAATGGCTAAAAGCTGCCAACCTTCGCCAATTTCTGGATGGGATTCTACGGCCCGGCGGCAGAGATATTCCGCTCGGGCGAAATCGCCCAGCATATGGGCGTGTGCGGCCTGAATAAGTGTTTCGGGTGCGTTCAAAACTCAATAAGCGATGTTTGCAGCGCGATCGCGATAATTCCGATCATATAAAACACTGCTGCGATGCCGATAAAAAAGAAAATATTGGCAATGGTTTTTACCGGATGTTGGTGTCGCTCGTGGGCGCGCCGTTCGGCACTGCGCTGCTCCAGGCCGCCGACGATCGTCAGAAAGAAGCGCCGCCGAATAAACGGCAAGGTAAAACGCACATTGACCGGATGTTGGTCCCAGGCATTACTCTCTGCGGCCTTATAAATTGCTTCCTTTTGTTCGACAGTCAGGGTGTCGATCACACTTCCTGGCATCCTGGCAAGCAACGCATCGCCGCTTGGGGCGCGGGCGGCATCGATCTCGGCCATTACGCTTTGTCTCCATCTGTTAAATCGTATCTTTCCTTTGAATATGGGGAGTGTGCGGCGTTGAGTCTAGCTGGTTTCACGCAAATATACCGCTGTCTTGAATTCAATCTCAGAAAACACCAAATAATCCGCAGGATTTTATTTAGTTAACGGCCTTTTAAGCGAATCGCTTTAGATACTCTAAAATCGTTGTATCGATGAATTGGGGTTTCTGAACACGGGGTGAGGATGAACGCTATCGACGGTAAATCTCGGGCTGATATTTTTCGTAAAATTACAGCTCAAGCGCGCGCGGGCGCCAATCGGCCCGCCGCGGGTCTTATGGATAAATTTGTAAAGCAATTCTACGCCAATGTTTCGACCTTGGATCTTACCGATCATGGGCCGTCCAGAATGGCGGCCACTGCTATATCTGTGTTCAAGCTGACCCAATCCCGGAAATCCGGACAAATTATAATTGCCGTCCGAAATCCAGATGAGGACGCAGGCGGTCAGACAGGCGCTCGTACTTATATCGACATTCTAATCGACGACATGCCGTTTCTGGTGGATTCGACAAGTGCCGAGCTGTCGCGGCTCGGCTACACGGTGCACTTGATCGTTCATCCGGTCATATATGTTCGCCGCGACAAAGCCGGACGGCTGTTGGACATTGTCGGGCCAACGGCGAAGGCGGACGGCGTTCAGAGCGAATCGGTAATGAGCGTCGAAATAGATCGCCAAAACGATTTGGCCCAGTTAAAGAAAATCGAAAAGCAGCTAACCCGTGTTTATACCGATGTGCGTTATGCGGTCGAAGACTGGCAGCCGATGCGCGATCAGGTACTGGAAATTATCGACGATATGAAGGCTCAATTTTCCGTGGGCGCGACCGGGGAAATCGCCGAGGCTCAGGATTTTCTGGAATGGGCCTATGACAATCATTTCACCTTCCTTGGTTACCGGGAATATGACTTTGTTGATAGCGGCAAGTCGACAAAAGTTCTCATTAATCCCAAAAAGGGTCTCGGAATTTTAAGAAGCTCTAAACGGCAGGTCCTAACCGAAATTAGGCATCTGGAACGCATGCCGAGCAAGGTTCAACATTTTGTCCGCCGTCCCGATCCAGTAATCATAAGTAAAGCCGATATAAAATCTACGGTTCATCGACCGGTCTTGATGGATATCATCGGCGTTAAGAAATTCGACGCCAAAGGCCGTGTGGTTGGTGAACGGCTCATCCTCGGGCTGTTCACGTCGGTCGCCTATTCGTCGAGCCCGCGCGATATTCCACTTTTGCGCCGTAAGATGGATAAGGTTATAGCCCGCGCAGGGTTTGCGCCGGCTAGCCACGACGGCAAGGCGCTCCAACATATATTGGAAACCTTCCCACGCGATGAATTGTTCCAAGCCCGTGATGAAGACCTTATGGAAATCAGCAGGGGCATTCTTCATCTGCAGGAACGCCAACGCGTCGCATTGTTTGTGCGGGTGGATGATTTTGCCCGCTATGTTTCCTGTTTGCTGTATGTGCCGAGAGACAGCTTCACCACGACCTTACGTCTTCGCATGCAGACCATTATCGAAAATGCCTATGGCGGCGAAGTCTCCGGCTACGCCGTCGAATTTACCGAAGCACCGCTTGCCCGCCTACATTTGTTGATATCCTTAGGCGGCGTGAGATTGCCCAGGGTGGATGTGGAGGCGTTGGAAGACGAATTAGCGCAGGCTGCCCAATCTTGGTCAGAAAGCCTGCGGGAGGCGCTGACAATCGCGCATGGCGTCGAACAAGGGCTTAGCCTTTGCGATACGTATAGCGAGGCCTTTCCCGCCAATTACACTGAAAATTTTGAAGCCCATGAAGCGGTCGCCGATATCGAGCTAATCGAAAGCGCGGCAAAAAACAATACGCTGATGCTCAATCTATATCGCCCGGATGGCGCGCCGGCAAATGAGATGCGTTTCAAGGTCTTCCACCCGCACGCGCCGTTGCCGCTTTCCGACGTATTGCCGATGCTCGAACATATGGGTCTCAAAGTCATTGACGAGGTGCCGCACGAAGTGCGCCCAGCGTCGCGCGCTGCGTCGCTGGTCATAATCCATGATTTTGGCCTCATTACCCGGGACGGCGGCAAGGTGTCATTGGATACCGTACGCAATAATTTTCACGAAGTTTTCCGCCGTACCTGGCTGGGCGAGATGGAAAGCGACGGCTTCAATTCGCTTGTTTTAAATGCCGGATTGGACGGGCGCGAAATTACAATACTGCGCACCTATGCCAAATATTTGCGGCAAGCCAACGCGCCGTTTTCGCAGGAATATATGGAACGCGCCCTCGGCAATAATCCAGAAGTTTCGGCGACTCTCGTTCGCTTGTTCATCGCCCGCTTTGATCCACATAACAGCGCCCGCAATCGTCAGGTCGCGCGCCTTAACCAAGCCCTGGTAGAGTTATTGGACAAGGTAAAAAGCGCCGACGAAGACCGAATATTGCGCCGCTTCTGGAACGTGATTGCAGCAACTTTGCGCACCAATTTTTTCCAGACGGATGAAACCGGAAACCCCAAAACCTATCTTTCCGTCAAGCTCGACAGTGCCGCCGTAGAAGAATTGCCATTGCCGAGGCCGATGCGGGAAATTTTTGTCTATTCGCCAAGAGTTGAAGCCATTCATTTGCGCGGCGGATTAGTGGCGCGCGGCGGCCTCAGATGGTCCGACCGGCCGGAAGATTTCCGTACCGAAATTCTCGGATTGATGAAGGCGCAAATGGTCAAAAACGCCGTCATTGTGCCGGTGGGATCTAAGGGCGGGTTTGTTGTCAAGCGCCCGCCCGCCGATGGTGAGCGCGATGCTTTCCTCGAAGAAGGTATCGCTTGTTATAAAATTTTTATGAATGCCCTTTTGGATATTACCGACAACTACAAAGGGATCAGCATTGTTGCGCCCAAGAATGTCGTACGCCTGGACGGCGATGATCCTTATCTGGTTGTTGCAGCCGACAAAGGCACGGCAACTTTTTCCGATATCGCCAACGGGATTGCCGATGAACACGGGTTTTGGCTCGGCGATGCCTATGCATCCGGCGGCAGCGTCGGTTATGACCATAAGAAAATGGGCATCACGGCGCGCGGCGCCTGGGAATCGGTAAAACGCCATTTCCGCGAAATGGGCAAAGATATTCAGAAAGAAGATTTCACGGTGGTCGGTGTCGGCGACATGTCCGGCGATGTGTTTGGCAACGGTATGCTGTTATCGAAGCACATCAAGC
>JABMOP010000419.1 GCA_013204125.1 Rhodospirillales bacterium
GCTTTCGATCACCGCGCCTTGTTTGGATATTTTGTCCAAAGCGCTCTCGAAGGCCCTTGCTACGGCCGAGTCCAAATTATCGGTGACCAGGTTATCGGGAATACCGAGGCGCAGGCCCTTCAGCGGCACCGGTTCCGGCACGACCGGATCATCGCCTGCAAACACCGCATCCACCAACGCGCAACAAGCAACTGTGGACGCCAACGGGCCGACCGAATCTAATGTAGTGGAAAGGGGGAATATACCTTCTGTCGGCACCCGCCGGGCGGTTGGTTTGAACCCGGCGAGCCCGCAAAATGCAGCCGGTATGCGGACCGATCCGGCAGTGTCCGTGCCGAGCCCCATATAGGCCATTTCGTCGGTGACAGATATGGCTGCGCCCGAAGAGGAGCCACCCGGAATACGCCCGGTTTCCCGATCGAACGGATTCCGGCAATTACCGTAATGCGGGTTGAGACCAAGCCCGCCAACAGCAAATTCCGTCATGTTGGTGGTGCCCATAATGACCGCGCCCGCAGCCCTTAAGCGCGCTAGAACGGGGGCATCTTTTGTCGCCGGCGGCGCGTTGCGCAAAACAACTGATCCAGCATGGGTGGTGAGTCCGGCGACATCGCACAAATCCTTGATCGACACCGGGATACCCGCCATCGGCGACGGCACCACGCCGGCCGATCGTAAATTGTCGCTGGCATCAGCCTCGGCGCGGGCCGCGTCCCTAAATACGCGGATGAAAACGGCCTCGCCTTCGCCGTTCGGGTCTTCGATGCGCTCCAATGCCGCTTCGGTCAGCCGACGGCTCGTTGTGGCGCCGGATTCCAGATCCTCGGCCATTTCGGCAAGGCTGCGCATGAATTCCTCCGCTATTTTGTTTTTCTATTTCCGGGCAGAGCGTAGCCGATCATCTGGGCACGGTCGATATCAAGTTTATCGGGGTGCGGCCTCTCGCATTCGTTGACTCCTTTGGCTGAATGCATAATCATCCGAGGAGCAGGGCAAGGTAAGTAAATTTGGGGAAGACTTCATCATGAACGACACAGCTTTTGAGCCATTTTTGCGGAATGCTTGGTATCTCGGCGCTTGGTCCGAAGAGTTAAGCGATGGGCATCTCGGCCGCACCATCATGAACGAGCCGATTGTGTTTTTTCGGGGGCCTGACGGCAAAGCCGCCGCGCTCGAAGACCGCTGCTGTCATCGGGGCGCGCCGCTGACCCACGGCCAGGTGGTGGAGGCCGGTATCGAATGCGGCTATCACGGTTTGATCTTTAATGGCTCCGGCGCGTGCGTCGATATTCCCGGCCACGACAACATTCCGCCGCAGACCAAAGTGCGCTCCTATCCAGTCGTCGAGCGCCAGGAATTCGTCTGGATCTGGATGGGCGAAGCGGCGCGCGCCGACGAAAGCAAGATCATAGATTTTCAGTTTCACGATCAGCCTGATAAATGGCCGAATAAGAAGGGCATGATTCCAATCAAATCCAATTACATGATGATGATCGACAATCTGATGGATTTGACCCATCTCGGTTATGTCCACGCCAAGACCATCGGCGGCAATCCGCGCGCCCATGCCAAGGCCGAATTCGACGCCATGCCGACCGAGAACGGCGCCCGTTTCGACCGCTGGATGATGGATGCCGCGCCGCCGCCGACCTATAAAAAAGCCGTCGGTTTTGAAGGCAATGTGGACCGTTGGTGGGATTTCGAATATGTGGCGCCGTCTTCGGTACTGCAATGGAACGGCGCCATCGATGTCGGCAAGAACGCTCGGGAAAACCAGGATCAGCCGGGGTTCCATCTGCGCCTGTTCCATAGCGCGACGCCGGAAACCGAAGGCAGCTTCCATTATTTCTTTTCCGCCGCCAATGGTTACCAGCAAGATGACCCCGAAGCGACCGAAGTGCTGTTTGGCGAAATTTTCCCGACTTTCATCGAAGACAAAGAAATCATGGAAGTTCAGCAGGCGCGCCTGGAATTGGACCCCGGCCGCAAATTGGTTGCCATTCCTTCGGATAAAGCGCTCACCCACGCTCGCCAAACCATCCGCCGCCTGGTCGCCGAAGAACGCGCCGAAATGGCGCAAGCTGCGGAATAGGCGATCGCCCGGGTATGCCTGATGAACAAAAGCCGGGACAAAGCGCGCCGGTCAAATTGAACCAGCCGGTAGCTCTATCCCACGGCACGTTGCAATGTGAAAGTTTGATGGCGTCGCGCCCATTTTACGAAGAATTTTTGGGGCTGGATGTTGTCCGTCATGGCCAGCGGTCGATGCTGCTGCGCGCCGGCGGCTATTGGGCTGTGGTCTGTCTGGAAGTTGGGGCGGGGCGGGTGCGGCCCGTCGGTGTCCACAATCATTGGGGTATCGATTTGGAAAGCCGCGAAGATGTGGACCGCGCCCATGCGCTGGCGGAAGAACATAGCGATAAATATGGACTGCAGAAGGTTCTTAAAATCACCGATCAGCACGGCACCTATCAATTTTATATGCAGGACCGGGACGGCAATTATTGGGAATTTCAGCATGTGAACCCGGGCCGCTACGATAAATTTTTTGAAGACGGCGACAAGTTCGATATTTAATTTCGGCTTAGCCGCCAATGGTGGTGGTTAGCGTTCCAAGCCCATCCACTTCGATCTCAACCACATCACCGGGTTTTAACCAGCGCGGGCCGCCTTCGGATTTATCGCCGGCGGCGACACCGCTCGGCGTTCCGGTTGTCACCATATCGCCGGGGCGTAGATCGGTTTGCGACCAATGGGCTATCAATTCGTCGATTTTGAAGATCATGTTGCCGAGGGTCGAATTTTGCCGTGTCTCGCCATTGACGCGGCAGCGAAGGCCAAGGCTTTGCGGGGTTTTGATCTCGTCCTTGGTGACGATCATCGGCCCCATAGGTGCAAAAGACGGCAGGTTTTTTCCCATCAGGCCAACGCCGGACGGGCGCTCGGCCCGGTAAACATCGCGGGCGCTGATATCGTTGAACATCGTGTAGCCGAAGACGTAGTCGTAGGCGTCTTTTGCATCGACGTTGAAGGCGCGCGTGCCGATAATGACAGCCATCTCGACTTCGTAATCCAGCTGGCTGGTTTCCGGCGGGTACGGCACCGAGGCGTCCGGGCCGACGACCGTTGTTGCGGCCTGGGCAAAGGCGACCGGCTGGATTGGGCCATTGCCGGCGCTGCGTCCCATCTCCGCCGAATGGTCGGAAAAATTCTTACCCGCCGCGATGATTTTATGCGGGCGCGGCAGCGGCGCTTTTAGCGTCACGTCTTCGGCGGCAAATAGAAAATCTTCATTTGCGTTCGCGAAAGCCGTTTTTGCCAGCTCCAGACCTATCTCGCCGCTTTCAATGAGGGCCTGCATATCAACGGGCGTATTGTCGGGATCGGAGGAAGCGCCCTGTAAATCGGCGATGCGTCCATCGGCTAAGATAATTCCCAGCCGTTCTTTTCCGGGATCAACTTCAAAGGTGACGAAGCGCATATTTAACGCCCCCGCCCGGTGAAGGCGCCGGTCAATTTGCCGATGGGGTCTGCCGATACTTCGATCACATCGCCGGGGGTGATGGTAACGGGGGATTGAAAGGCGGCATCGCCGCTTGGATCGGCAAGCATGGCGCCGAGCGCGATGACGTCGCCGGCGGCGTAACCCATGGGCGAGAACGCTTCCATGGCTTGATCAAAGCCGACGACCAGATCACCGACGGAAAAGGATTGAACGATTTCACCGTTCAGGGTCATTTCGATTGTGATCGAAGGGTCCGGCAAATTGCCGGGCGATGGGTGGATTATCGGCCCGATCATCGAAAGACCGCCGAGGTTCTTGGCCAGCAAACCATTATGGGTGCTGGCTTCAATTTTGAATGCGGCGCGGTCGGTGACATCGAC
>JABMOP010000420.1 GCA_013204125.1 Rhodospirillales bacterium
AGCCTATACCGGCTCCCGCGTTTCGCGGATGAGAATATCGGCGGGGATGCCCCATTCGTCGTGGAGCCGGCGCACCATTTTTAGGCTGAGGCCCCGTTTGTGGGAAAAAAAATCGGTGACGCGGCTATTGCCGCCGAGAATTTTGGCGAGGTCCGCCCGCTCGTACCCCATCTGATCCATACGGAATTTGACCGCCTCGATCGGATCGGGCGGATCGATCGGATAATGCTCGTCTTCATACGCCCCGATCACCAGGATCAGGGCTTGCAGCCGGTGACCGTCCGCCGAATTTTTCTCCGGGTCCAAATCGATGAGCTTCTCCAACTCCAGAAGCGCGGCTTCATAATCAGTGTCGGTTTCGACAATGGGAACGGTGATTGTTTTCATGAGGCTAGGTCCATTGTGTTCGAATTTATATTAAACGGTATCCGCGTCGATGCGGTCATAGTCTGCGTGAGTGCCGATAAAGCGCACATAGGCAATCTGATACTTAAAGCTGAACTTGATGATCAAACGGTATTGATTGCCATTGATGTTGAACACCACACGATTATTTTTGAGTACGCTGGCGCTTCTATGGAGAGCCTTGATTTCTGTCCAGCTTCCCCATCTCGCCCGCGCCGCTTCACGGTACCAAGCCTTTAACGGCTGCTCAGAATTCGGATGATGTTCCCAAAATTCTTTCAGCGTCTTTTTCTTGATAACATGCACAGGGATATATTACCAAAATGGTAATATATGTCAAGACGTCCGGCCGCGCCTACGCCAAAGAATGCCAATTGTTTCACGGCTTCGTGCCGAAAGACACCAAGACCCACTCGGAACCCCCGCCGAATATCCGGGTGGCGTGTCCGGATGCGAGGTGTGAGTTTGGGGAGTAGGGTGGAGCCCGTCCGATCAAATGTTCTTGTAATGTTCTTAATTATTGTCTATAGAACGTATAAATACCACAGCGCTTGTAACTTTATGCGGTCAGGCTAATTCTTTACTTTTCATCCACGTAGCCATGTAATCTTTCGGATTGAACCAAATTGGAAGTGTATTATGTCGGTAAAATCATCCATTGAATGGACTGACGCAACGTGGAATCCAGTTACCGGATGCACGAAGATCAGCTCAGGTTGCGATAACTGTTATGCCGAACGATTCTCCGAACGCTTTCGAGGCGTACCGGGACATCCATTCGAAATGGGTTTTGATCTTACACTTCGCCCGAATAGATTGGATCAGCCGTTAAAGTGGCGTTCACCGAAGACGATCTTTGTGAATTCTATGAGCGATCTGTTTCACAAGGAGGTGCCGTCTAGTTACGTTGACCAAGTGTTCGACACGATGGAGCAGGCCGACTGGCACGTGTTCCAAGTACTGACAAAACGAAGCAGCCGGCTTCGAAATTACGTCAACAAGCGGTATGCGAATGATCCAGTTCCATCGCACATTTGGCTAGGTGTTTCGATTGAGGATGGGACAAAAAAGTCCCGCCTTCGGCATCTTCAACAGGCAAACGCAGCCGTTCGATTCCTATCCATTGAGCCTTTGATTGGCCCGGTGGGCGAAATCGACCTGGACGGGGTGTCTTGGGTAATTGTCGGCGGCGAGAGCGGACCGAGGTTTAGAGAAGTCGATCCAGAGTGGGTGCGCGAGGTGCGCGATCAATGTGTCCGGGCCGAGGTCGCATTCTTCTTTAAGCAATGGGGTGGCTTCCGTCCGAAAACCGGCGGACGAATGCTCGATGAGCGTGAGTGGGACGAGTATCCTGATTTCCTTCCGAAGCATCGTATAAGTCGAAAGGCAGCATAGCGGCAAATGAGTACATGATGGCTACGCCTAGTACCACGTTATGGAAACTGGAACCGCACACGCTTGGTAAACATATGGTGCTGCGGTCGTACTTGGACGCTTGGCTACCTGTAATGAGTTCCTGGCGACGGCGCCTATTATTTATAGACGGTTTTGCCGGTCCCGGTGAATACGTCGACGGTGAAGATGGTTCACCGCAAATTGCAATGAAGGCACTTGCAAATCATTCCGCCAAAATCGAAGCGGAAGTCAATTTTATCTTTGTTGAAATCAAACAGGATCGCGCCGAACATCTTGCAGGAGTAATCGAGAAATTAAAATCAACTCTTCCGTCAAACTCATCGATCCACGTCGAAAATGACGAGTTTGATAAAACAATGACTAATCTCCTCGACGGATTAGACGAAGATGGGAAGAAATTGGATCCAGCATTCGTAATGATCGATCCGTTTGGTCCAGCTGGAACACCAATGTCGCTCGTTCGCCGCATAATGCAGCAACCCCAGGGCGAGGTATATTTTTCCCTAATGTACGAGTCGATTAACCGATGGCATACCGAGCTGCCGCAACATCTTGACGAATTGTTTGGCTCACCCGATTGGCAGAAATGTGCAGCAATTCAAGACGGCGAATCGCGCCGTAAATGTTTTTATGATCTGTATGAGATGCAACTTCGAGACGCCGGAGCAAAACATGTAGTGCATTTCAATTTATTCGCTAAAAATCGGCTAATCTATAGCATTTTTTTCGCTTCCAAACATGAAAAGGGCTGCGACCTAATTAAATCAGCGATTTGGAAAATCGCGCCCGAAGGCGGTTTCGAATTTAGGAGTGGTCAAGAAGATCAACTTGCATTCAGTTTGTTACCCGATTTTTCGCTACTCATCGACCAACTTCGCCAACAATTTGGAGATGGTCAGTGGCATGATATTGCGGAGATCGAAATGTTTGTGCGTTCTGATAAAACGCACTTTTATTCGGCCCAGCTCAGAAAAGGGGCATTGATTCCACTCGAATCTGATGGCGAAATTGAGGTGAACCCGAATACACGAAGTAGGATGAACTCTTATCCGAAGGGTTGCCTTCTCCGATTTTCGTAACCCAAAACTCCCCAATACACCACGCCCGCTCGCCGACCGGCCATCCCGGGCGGGCTTGGGGCCTAAGCCCCCATCCGTCGCTTCTTATTCTTCTTATTCATTTTCGCGCCGCCGAAGTTTTGCATTTTCTTTTGTGGCATGCGGGCGTATTTCCCGAGGCCGGCGGCGGCGGCGGCGCTGGGCGAGACGCCGGCTTTGCCGAGGCCGAGTTCGGCGCCTTCGAGGCGGCGGATTTCATCCCGCAGCCGCGCCGCTTCTTCGAATTCCAGGTTAGATGCGGCGTCCATCATGCGGGATTTCAGATCGGCCATATGGGTCTTGAAATTATGGCCGACCAGATGCACGTCGCCCGAAACGCCCAAATCAACCGTCACGTAATCGGCCTCATAGACGCTTTCCATCACATCGGAAATGCCCTTCTTGACGCTTTCGGGGGTGATGCCGTGGGCCTCGTTATAGGCCATTTGTTTTTCGCGCCGCCGGTTGGTCTCGCCGATGGCGTAATCCAAGCTATCGGTCATCTTGTCGGCATAAAGGATGACGCGGCCGTCGATATTGCGCGCCGCCCGCCCGATGGTCTGCACCAGGGATGTTTTGGAGCGCAAAAATCCCTCCTTGTCGGCGTCTAAAATAGCGACCAGGGCGCATTCGGGAATGTCCAATCCTTCGCGCAGCAAATTGATGCCGATCAGCACATCGAACGCGCCGAGGCACAAATCGCGGATGATTTCGATGCGCTCCAAGGTGTCGATATCCGAATGGAGGTAGCGCACCCGCACCCCGGCTTCGTGCATGAATTCGGTCAAATCTTCGGACATTTTTTTGGTCAACGTCGTGACCAATACGCGCTGGCCCTTTAACGCCGCTTCCCGGCATTCGGCGAGCAGATCATCGACTTGGCTTGCGACCGGGCGGATGATGCATTGGGGATCGATGAGCCCGGTCGGGCGCACCAATTGTTCGATGAAAACGCCGCCGGTGGCGTTCATTTCCCACGGCCCGGGGGTCGCCGAAACGAATGTGGTCTGCGGCCGCATGGCTTCCCATTCTTCAAATTTCAAAGGCCGGTTATCGGCGCAGGACGGCAAGCGAAAACCGAATTCCGAAAGCGTTGTTTTGCGTGAAAAATCGCCCTTATACATGGCGCCCAATTGGGGCACGGTGACATGGCTTTCATCGACGATCAGCAAG
>JABMOP010000036.1 GCA_013204125.1 Rhodospirillales bacterium
GCGTACCCCTGTCCGGTTTGCTGTCGATTATGATTTCGCCGCCAGATTGGCCGACAAAACGGTAAATGATGCTCAGGCCAAGGCCGCTTCCTTTTCCTTCTTGCTTGGTTGTGAAAAACGGCTCACACACGCGCGAAATATTTTCGGTCGATATGCCAACACCGGAATCGGCGACGCGCACCGCGACATAATTTCCCGGCGGAAGGTTAGAATATTCACCGCCCTGCAGACCGGTGATCGTCAACGCCATTGTGTGTATGGAAATTTTGCCACCATCGGGCATAGCATCGCGGGCGTTTAACGCCAGATTAAGAAGCGCCGCTTCGAATTGGCCATGGTCGACATAAATGGGAGGGATATCGGCACCTTCATTCAACAGTATCTCGACACCATCGCCGAAGGTCCGGTCCATAAGTTCGATAAAGCCCGATATGGTGGCATTCACATCCATGGTATGGAGGTGTTGCGGTTGTGGGCGGCCAAAAGCGAGAAGACGGCGCGTTAATTCAGCGCCTTCCTCGGCGGCGGAGATGACGTCATCAATTAAGTGGTTGGACGCCATCCGCATCTCATCCATGTCCCGTGACATGAGCCGAAGATTGCCCAGAATAATCGTCAATAAATTATTGAACTCATGGGCGATACCACCTGTCAATTGACCGGTCGCTTCCATTTTTTGGGCTTGCTGTAACTGCTCCTCCGCCATTTTACGGTCTGTGATGTCCTGGATGGCGCCTCCCTTGCTCAACACCTTTCCATTTTCGGCTCTGATCAATTCGGAGCGCACGTCCAACCATCTTATTTCGCCGGTCTTGGCGTGGCGGATTCGCACTTCGACTTCGTGATTTGGAGACAATATATTGGAATTCGATCTAAGGCTTTCGGCGCGCGGTCGGTCTTCCTCGTGAACTTGTGCCAGGAAGGTATCAAAGCCGGCTTCGGTTTCCAACGGTTCAAGCCCGAGAATATCGTAAAATTCCGGCGACCAGTATTCGACCCGCTGATCCGTTTCCGGCACATATTCCCAATCCCAATCGCCGATCATGGCGATCTGATGGGCGCGCTCCAAGCGCTGCTTATTTTTTTTCAATTCCAATTCGCGCATTTTCATTTCGGTGATATCGGTGCGCAGCGCGACTGTGTATCCGTTTGCCATCGGCGCATCGACAACGTGCAGCCATCTGTTGCCGTCTGTTAAGAATTGTTCACTTATGCGTCCCGCCCGGAAGTCCGCAAGCCGCGTTCTGATGAAGGCATCTTCCTTACCCTCGATGCCGTGGAAATGATGATTGGCAATACTGTCGCGAAGCAATTCTTCCAGCGTGACACCGGGCGCTATCAATTTGTTATTTGCCGAGTAATAATCCGCATAGCGGGCGTTAAACATGACCAGTCTTTCTTCCGCATCGAAAATGGCGATACCTTCGGGAAGAGCATTGATTGCGTCTTTCAACAATGTATTCGCCTTGAAAGCCGCTTCGGCAGCAAGGATCGTTTTGGTTATGTCCGAGCCTGTGCCGCGATAGCCCTCAAACGAGCCGTCATTCGAAAAGACCGGAATTCCACTGGTGCGAAAATGCCGGATTGAACCGTTCGGATCGACAAATTTATATTGGAAGTCTTTAAATGGGATACGAGCGTTCAAATCTTCGATATGGGATTTCCACATCGGATCGTCAGCCGCGGCGCCGGCCAATTCTTGTCTCGTCAGACCGATGAAATGGGACTTTGGAATACCCGTTGATCGTCCGGCGGAATCGGACAATGATACAAATCTTAGATCCGCACCCATTTCCCAATACCAATCCGATGCCGAATCCGTAAAATCCTTGAACCTCTGTTCGCTCTCGCTCAAATTATCGCGGGAGTTTTCCAATTCCAAAACGGTGGATGCCAGTTGATCGCGTGCTTCGCGATGACGGTTGATGACAAGGATCAACACCAGCAATACAGCCAATAGGCCAAGAATAAGCATCCCTCCGACGATGGCGATTTGAACTTCACGCAAGGATAGTTTGGCAAGAGGGCTTGGTTGGAACCATTTGGCAAAAATTTGGTCGTATTCACCACTTGCCCGGACCAGGCGTATCCCTTCATTCAAGAACGCGCGCATTTCCGCGTTCCCTTTTTTCACCGCCATATGCCAGACCAGGTGATCGCGAAGGGGTTTTTCGATTTCCCTGAACCGATGGCCAAAATTTAGCTCGTTGATCAAGTGGTGCATGACAAGGTTGGGAAAGGGAAAGGCAACCACTTTGCCCGACAACAAGGCCACCAAGCCGTCCGCCGGCGATTCGACAACATGGCATTCAACGCCCGGCACGGTTTTCAAGTACAAGTGGGTGATATGCTGGCGGACACAGGCGACGCGCCGGCCCTTTAAATCGTCGAGGCCATTAATGCTCAACTCGCCGACCTTGACGAAAATGTGTTCCGGCATCTCCAAGATCGGTTTTGTATATTCCAGATAGGCGAGCCGTTCTTTGGCAAACCCTGTGTCATGGATGAAATCGGCGCGCCCTGTTGCCAGCCAACCGAGCACTTCAACCCAGCGGGATGAATGAATGCTTTCCAGTTTGCCGCCCCCGGCCCGAATGACGGCAGTTGCCAATTCACGCCCGAAACCGGTCAACCGGCCGGAAGGGTCGATCTGATTGACCGGCGGAAAATTATTTGAAGACGCGCCGACAAAGGTCCGCTCTGCGGCCTCGGCGGTAATCTGGCTCGTGCCATGAAATGCCAAGGCGGCAAAAACCACCGGTAAGATCCAAAAGTGTATTTTCATATGTAAACTTTATGATCTCAATAGGTGTATGGAACGATTCGAGGTTTGTCCTGTAAACGGCTGTCGTTTACATTTAGGATGAATCTTTTATTTTGCAATTATAATCATTAAAATTTTTATTTTAACACGCAATAGGAGTTTGTTTTCTGCAAATTTTTTCACAAAAATTGGGCGTTTTGTGTAGATATTTGTGAATTAATGTAAATGCCGTGTAATCGGCCTTTTATAAATTGTGAGGTGGATGGTGATTTATGCTCGTTGGCGTAAGTGGGGGCTTGTTTTTGTAATTGGAAATGCCTAGTTCCTTAATTGAATGCTCGCTCACCGTGTGGTCGAAAATTTCCAATCGGATAGCGTGGAGGCCAAGAGCGAATGTTCAATCAGGTTTAACGAGGAGAACCGTGGAATGGCACAGGATGCCACCATTTTGGTCGTCGATGATGATGAGCGGCTTTGCCGATTATTAAAAGAATATTTGAGCCGGGAAGGGTATCAAGTGATTACGGCGACAGACAGCACGGCGATGCGCCGCCAAATGGATCGGCGCGCGCCCGATTTGATTATCCTGGATCTTATATTGGGGAACGAGGACGGCCTGACTATCGCGCGGGAAATACGCAACGAAAGAAACATACCGATCATCATGTTAACGGGAAAGGCCGATGTTGTCGATAAAGTGGTCGGTTTGGAGTTGGGCGCGGATGACTATATCACTAAACCCTATGACGAACGCGAACTCTTGGCGCGCGTGCGCAGCGTCGTTCGCCGATCAAAGCAGCGCCAAGAACAAACACTGGCCGACGGCGCTAAAAACACGGCTGAATTCGAAGGGCTGAAGATCGATTTCATCGCCCACGAGCTGACGTCTAGCAGCGGCGAAGAAATTCATCTGACAACCCACGAATTTGCCTTGCTTTCTGCGCTGGTCAATAGCGCCAACCGGGTGCTCAACCGGGATCAACTGCTCGATGGCATCGCCGGTCGGGATTATGATCCCTTGGATCGAAGCGTTGATGTTCTTGTCGGAAAATTACGCCAGAAGATCGAGCCGACACCCGCTAATCCAAAGTTCATCAAAACCGTCCGCGGCGTCGGCTATAAATTCACCAGCCGGGTTGAGTTTCACTAGCGCGTTCTCGCCGCCGTGGGACGATCGGTCTTTACATAAGTTCACAAATCTTGACCCCTCTTTACGCCCTGTTGTTCCAATATCCTAGGATAATGGTCCGAATTTAAACAGGCTCATTTCAAAATGTTAGAGCTTAAATTTTGGTTGAGGCACCGAAAAATGTCACAGTTTGAAGGGTTCTTATGCAAATGGCAGTAATCGTAAAATCACCGGCGTAGTCGAATAGTGATAGATTCCAGCAATCAACTTACTCGGCTGCTCATCGTTGATGATGAGGAAGTGGACTATATCGTCATCGAAGGTTTGCTGCGTAAAATCCCGAATTGGGATTTTGAAATCGAATGGACCGATTACTATCAGGTGGCGGTCAATTCGATTATCGCCGGCCACTTCGATGTTTGTCTGATCGATTATCATTTGGGAGAAAAAAACGGCCTCGATCTCATAAAGGAGGTCGTTTCCAAGGGTGCCAATTGCAGCCTCATAATTGTTACCGGAAAAGATAGCCGCGAAATTGAATCGGAGGCAATGACAGCCGGCGCCGCCGACTACCTCGTCAAGAGCCGGATCGATTCGGATCGGTTGGAGCAGGCAATCCGCAATTCCCTTTTTCGGAAGCGGGCGGAAGAACAGCTTCAAAGAGCCCATGACGATTTGGAGCGCAGGGTGGAAGACCGAACCCAACTCTTACGAATTACCAACGAGGAATTAAAACGGGAAAACCTTGAAAACAGGGCGGTGCAGGCTGAATTGCAGGAAAGCAATTTCCGCTTTCGGGAATTGGCGAAGAACATTCAACAGATATTCTGGATGCGCGATCCCTTAATAGATCAAATGATATATGTCAGCCCGGCCTATGAGGTAATTTTCAAACGTGACAGCGCCTCGCTCCTGGCCGGCAGTCAACAGTTTCTGGACGCCGTCCACCCCGATGACCTTGAATATGTGAAAGCAACGCGCGCCCAGCAACCGATGGTCCAAGTTGACCGTACGTTCCGGATTATACAGCCCGATGGGACCGTGCGGCTTTTGCACGATCGATCCTTTCCGATCCTTGACGATAATAGGGCGGTCCATCGAATCGCCGGCATAACCGAAGATATAACCGAAAGGCAGGAACGCGAAGAACAATTGCGCCAAGCACAGAAAATGGAAGCCGTCGGTCTGCTGACTTCCGGTATCGCACATGATTTCAATAATATGCTGACAGAGTTGACGATGAATTTGAACCTTTCCCGGAGGGACATGCAAGACGAGCCGAATGCGCTGGCTTGGATTTCGGAGGCCGAGGACACGGTTCAACGGTGCGCCGGCTTGACCCAAAATCTTGTCGCTTTTTCCCGGAAACAAAATTTAGAGCCAAAATCAACGGACGTTGCTTGTTTGGTCTCAAACCTGTCCCAGCTATTGATGCGGACCCTCGGTGAAATGGTTACCATCGAAACGGATGTAAGCGATTCACTTTGGCCTGTTTTGATTGACCCGCACCAGTTGGAAAACGCTATTTTAAACCTCGCCATTAACGCCCGCGATGCAATGGAAAACAACGGGCAATTGATCGTTCGGTGCCGCAACGAGCATATCAAATCTCCGAAAAAGAATAAGTTCGACGACATCCAACCTGGAGATTATGTCGTCATGAGCATCGAAGACACCGGTACTGGAATTCCCAAAGACCAGATAGATAAAGTGTTTGAGCCGTTTTATACGACGAAAGGTTTCGGCAAGGGAAGTGGCCTTGGTCTGAGCATGGTCCACGGGTTCATTCATCAGTCGGGGGGAAGCCTGAATATTGAAAGCGAGGTTGGTGTCGGTACGGTTGTCACGCTTTATCTGCCAAAGATGGCAAATGTTGAAACCGGTGAGAAAATTCCCCCAGGAACAACGGAAAGCCAGCTTCCGGAAGGAAGCGGCGAAGTTGTTCTGGTCGTCGAAGACCGCGCCGCATTGCGACGGTTGGCGATGAGAACCCTGGAAGAACTCGGCTATCGGGTCATCGATGGCGGCAGCGGGCCGGACACCATTGCGATCGTGGAAGGATTGGAGGTGCCCGTCAATCTCCTGCTGAGCGATATCGTCCTGCCGGGCGGGCAAAACGGATTGGAAATCGCCAAAACGCTCAAAGCGCGCGATCCGTCTCTGCGCGTTTTATTGATGTCCGGCTACGCCGATATCGAGTTTTTGGACGATGCGAGAAAAACCAGCGGCTATCCCATCCTCCAAAAACCTTTTGAAATGACCGATTTTGCGCGCAAGGTAAATGAGGCGCTGCTTAGCTGATATTTGCCATATCTGTCGTTGCCCCGGTTCCCGTCGCCTGCCCAAAATGCGCTCCAAAACCAGCCTCTCAATGCCGCCGCCGCGGCTAGCGCAGTCCGGCTTGCTTGATCAGCGGCATGACTTGTTCTTGGAAATGGAGCATGCCTTCTTCGTATTTGGGCCAGGTGAGGAGTATGCCGGCAAATCCGGTAGCGCTTAGCTCGCCCAAGATATCGACCACCTGTTCCTTGGTGCCGACGATGGGGAAGCCGCCCCAACCGGCCATGAAATGGGCCTTCATGTAGAGCATTTCGTCTTCGGTGAAGGTTTCGGCGTTGAGGCCCATGGTCTCCACCAAATTGGTGACCGCTTCCCAATCGCCTTTCTCGTGGGTGTAGTAATTGACGAAATCCCTGGCTTCTTGTTCGGTATCGCCGACCACCACATAGGCGTTGGTCCAGATATCGATAGTGTTGTCGTATTCGTCGCGGGCGAGGTCTTGGTAACTGGCGATCATCGCTTTTAAGACGTCATATTCCCCCGATTTCGGCGCACAGAACGCGACATCGGAATATTTGGCGGCGAAATGGCGGCCGCGGTCGGAGCCGCCTGCATTCATCACCATCGGCCGCGGTGTCTGGATCGGTTTTGGTTGCAGATAGCCTTTCTTGATCTGATAGAATTTGCCGTCGAAATCGAACTCTTCTTCTTCGGTCCATAGACGGTCGATGATTTCCAACCATTCGACGGCGCAGTCATAGCGCTGATCGTGTTCCAATAGAGTGCCGCCGAACATTTCAATTTCGTCGCGGTGCCATCCGGTCACAATGTTGAGGACGAAACGCCCGCCGGTAATGTGATCGATGGTGGCCGCTTGCTTGGCCGCCATGATGGGATGCACCGTAGGGACATGCGAAGTGGCGAATATCGCCGGGTTCTTAGTCGAAGCGCCGATACCGGCGGCCCAGGAAAAACATTCGAACCCAGGGCCGTTGAAATTGGTAATGCCGCCGAACCCCCGCCACCGGCCAACCGGGACCAAGGCTTCAAATTCCATCTCGTCGGCGATTTGGGCCAGCTTCAAGGTGCTCGGCCAGTCGGCTTTCAAGGTGCCGTCGATGGTGGTCACCGCCGCCCCGCCTTCCAAGTTGGTCGAGAAGGTACCGAGTTTCAGTTTAATATCTTTGAACAAAGGGTTGGTGCTTTGCCTATCTTTCTGGTGATCTCGCAATGCCATGGATGTTCTCTCCTGATTAGAGCCTACAACCCCAACACCTGCTTGGCCAAGATCGTTGCCTGGATTTCGTTAGTGCCGCCTAGAATTGTGTAGGCGCGGTAGTTGAGATAGCGGGGCGCGATGGCGAGCAGCTCTTCTTCGTCCGGCGGCAATTGCAGGGCATCGTAGAGCGGGCGCGCAGCTTCCCATTTGAGCGCGTCTTCGCCGGCGGCGTCCAAGGCTAGTTCCGAGACGTCCTGGCGGATCGAAGACCAGCGCATTTTCGACATCGAAGACATGGCGCCCGGATTATCGCCCGATTGAAGCTTCGACAAGGTGCCGATATCGACCATTTCCATGGTGTCCAGATCGGCGCCGATTTCCGCCATGCGGGTCCTAATATGCGGATCATCGATAAGGCCGCGGGCGTGGATCAAGCGCACAACTTGGGTGAATTGGGCGCGCACCCTTCCCGCCACCATGGCGCCGCCGCGTTCGTATTCGAGCAAATATTTGGCGCAGTCCCAGCCTTTATTTTCCTCGCCGACGCGGCCCGATTGCGGCACCCGCACATCGTCGAAAAACACTTCGTTGTATTCATGGTCGCCGCCATTGCCGATGATCGGACGAATTTCGATGCCGGGGGTGTCCATATCGAGCAAGATAAAGGTGATGCCCTCTTGGCGTTTACCCGTCGTCGATGTGCGGACAAGGGCGAACATGCGGTTGGATCTATGGGCGAACGAGGTCCAGATTTTCTGGCCGTTGATGATGTAATCGTCGCCGTCTTTTTTGGCGCTGGTTTTGAGCGATGCCAAATCCGATCCCGATCCCGGTTCCGAATAACCTTGGCACCAATGATCTTCGCCGGAAACGATTTTGGGCAGGTATTTCTCTTTCTGTTCGTCATTGCCGAAATGCATAATAACCGGCGCCACCATGCGCGAACCTTGGGCGTTATAGACCGGCGTTGCGGCGCGGGCGCATTCGCTATCGAAAATATATTTCTGCACCGGCGACCATCCGGGGCCGCCTAATTCGACCGGCCAAGATGGCACCGACCAGCCTTTTTTGGCGAGTTTCTTGTGCCATTCGACACCGATTTCCGGCTCGTTCAGAAACGCGGTGGTGAGATCCATCTTGCGCCGATCGGCCGCCGGCAGATTGGCGGCGATAAATTCACGCACTTCGTTTTGAAAGGCGACGTCTTCGGAGGTAAGGGTTAAATCCATCGGTTTAAGCTCCTTCGGCCAGTAAAAGCCCGGCGCCGGCGATGTCCGGATCGGAAATGATGGCGGCGTAGCGGTCCGTGTGGCGGCGGGTGGCGCCCAATATTGTCTCATAGACCATCAGGCGTTTGACGTAATCGCCGATGCCGAGTTCATTGGTGGTGCCGATGGCGCCGTGGGTTTGAATGGCGGCCTGACCGACAAAACGGGCGAGGCGACCGGTTTTGGATTTGGCGCTGGAAACGGCGCGCATCCGATTTCGATCCGGCGCATCGATCGATAATATGGCCAACATGGTCACCGCGCGGGCTTCTTCTTCGGCAACCTTCATTTCGACGAGGCGGTGTTGCAGCACTTGGAATTTAGATAGCGACTGGCCGAATTGTTCCCGGGTTTTTGTAAATTCAATGGTTTCTTCCGCCAGTTTCTGGATGGCGCCAACCGCGTCGGCGCTGATCGCCGCCGCCGCCCGGTCGAGCGCCCAACTTATTGTGTTTTCGGCATCTGAGTTGCCGCCCAATAACGATCCTGCATCAACTTCAATGCCGGCCAATTCCACATCGCCCGCATAGCCGCCATCGGTTGTTCGGTGGCCGCGGATGGTGACGCCGGGCGCATCGGCGTCGATCACAAACACACCGATGCCGCCATCGAGATTTGCTGGGACAAGTAATTTATCGGCTAACGGGGCGTCCATGACGTTTTTGCGAGCGCCGCTTAATGTGTAACCGGCGCCGGATTTACTGGTCGTGGCCGCGCCCAGGTCATCGCCCCAGCCACCGGCAAACGCCAAGCGCAAATTGCCCGCGCCGATTGCCGGTACGAGCGCCGATTTCTGTTCGGGCGTGCCAAGGCCGGTGATAAGTCCACCGGCCAGGACAATTGTGGTTAAATACGGCTCGATCACCAAATGGCGGCCGAAGGCTTCCATGAGGATCGATATTTCCACCATGCCGGCGCCGAGGCCGCCGTCTTCTTCGGCAAACGGCAGGGCAAGCCAGCCAAGTTCGGCAAACTGGCGCCAGATGTCGTCTTGCCATATACCGGGCGCATCCCGGCCATGGCGGGCGGTGAAATCGTAATTATCGGCAAAAAACCGCTCTGCGCTGTCGCCGAGAATGGTGTGTTCGGTATCGAATTGTAAATCCAATGGGATGCCCCCCCGAGGCCAAATTTATCGCGCCTTTATAATAATAGTTTAAGCGTCTTGATCCGCCAATGCCAGACAGACACAATAGGGGCTCGAACTGAACGGGACGGCTAAGTCCTGCGGCCAGGGTTAAGGGGGAGTGATCAACGTGTTCGGCACCGGAAAAGTCATCTGCGGCGAACGCATTATCGACAAAGCAGAGCTTGAAATCCGCACACGGCGGGCGGCAACGGCATTGGCCAGCATCGGCATCGACGAAGGCGAGACCTTCGCCGTTTTCATGCGCAACGATATTGCATTCTTAGAAGCGCGCATGGCCGCCGAATTCCTCGGCGCCTATATCACCAACATAAATTGGCACCAAAAAGACGACGAGGTTGGGTTTATCC
>JABMOP010000421.1 GCA_013204125.1 Rhodospirillales bacterium
GTGTTCGATAGTGTTTCGGTGGCGACAACGTTCAAAGATACTCTCTCCAAGGCCGGCGTCATTTTTTGCCCGATCTCAGAAGCTATTCAGGAGTATCCCGATTTGGTGCGCGAATATATGGGCTCGGTCGTGCCTTATTCGGATAATTATTTTGCGACGCTCAATTCGGCGGTCTTCACCGACGGCTCATTCGTATTTATTCCGAAGGGCGTTCGCTGCCCGATGGAGCTATCGACCTATTTCCGCATTAACGCCGCCAATACGGGCCAGTTCGAACGGACCCTCATCATCGCCGAAGAAGGCTCCTATGTCAGCTACCTGGAAGGCTGCACCGCGCCGATGCGCGATGAAAACCAACTCCATGCGGCGGTCGTTGAATTGGTCGCCATGAAAGATGCCGAGATTAAATATTCGACCGTGCAAAATTGGTATCCGGGTGACGAAAACGGGGTCGGCGGTATTTATAATTTTGTCACCAAGCGTGGCGCTTGCCGGGGGGACAGTTCCAAAATTTCCTGGACCCAGGTTGAAACCGGCTCGGCCATCACCTGGAAATACCCAAGCTGTATTCTGCAAGGCGATAATTCGGTCGGTGAGTTTTATTCGGTCGCCATCACCAATAATTATCAGCAGGCCGATACCGGCACCAAAATGATTCATTTGGGCAAGGGCACCAAATCGAGAATCATTTCCAAGGGTATTTCGGCGGGCCATTCCCAAGCGACTTATCGCGGTCTGGTAAAAATGATGCCGGGCGCAGAATCTGCACGCAATCATACTCAGTGCGATTCGCTTTTGATCGGCAATGAATGCGGTGCCCACACGGTGCCTTATATCGAAAGCCGCAATTCGTCGGCTAGGGTCGAGCACGAAGCGACCACATCTAAAATCGCCGAGGATCAAATGTTTTATTGCCGCCAGCGCGGCATGTCGCAAGAAGACGCCGTGGCGCTGATCGTCAACGGTTTCTGCCGCGAAGTGTTGCAGGAACTTCCCATGGAATTCGCCGTCGAAGCGCAGAAGCTCGTCGGCATCTCGCTTGAAGGCAGCGTCGGTTAAGCGGTGCCGCTGAATTAATTTTAAGAAAGGTTTTTATAAGTTCATGCTCGAAATTAAAAATTTACACGTCGCCGTCGATGGCAAGGAGATTTTGAAGGGCCTCTCGCTGTCCATGGGGCTCGGCGAAGTTCACGCCATCATGGGCCCCAATGGGTCGGGCAAAAGCACGCTTTCCTATGTGCTTGCCGGGCGGGACGGCTACGAAGTGATCGGTGGCAGCGTTACCTATAGGGGCAAAGATCTATTAGGCCTGGATCCGGAAGTGCGCGCCGCCCAAGGCATCTTCCTAGGCTTTCAATACCCGGTGGAAATTCCCGGCGTCTCAACCATGAATTTTTTGAAAACATCGTTCAATGCGGTCCGCGCCGCCAGGGGCGAAGACGTAATGGACGCAATGGATTTCCTGAAATATGTGCGCGAAAAAACCAAAAGCCTGGATATCAGTGATGAAATGCTGAAACGCGCCGTCAATGTCGGCTTTTCCGGCGGTGAAAAAAAGCGCAACGAAGTTTTGCAAATGGCGGTTCTTGAGCCGGTGTTCGCGATTTTGGATGAAACCGATTCGGGTTTGGATGTGGACGCCTTGCGCATCGTCGGCGAAGGCGTAACGGCGCTGCGTTCGCCCAAAAACTCAATGCTGGTTATCACCCATTACCAAAGGTTGCTGGAATATATCGTGCCCGATTTTGTCCATGTTTTGGCGGGCGGCATAATTGTAAAAACCGGCGGTAAGGAACTGGCTCTCGAATTGGAAGCTAACGGCTATGCGGAATATGCCGCCGAAGCCGCGTAAGGGAAGCTGTTGATGAGTAACGTACAAACAGCAACCGAAATTTCACCGGCCAGCCGCGCGCTTGTTCAAATGCGGGGCGACGGGGCTGAACTGCCCGGCAGCGCTCTGCCGTGGCTTGCCAAAGTTCGCGAAGATGCGTTGCAGCGATTCGGCCAATCGGGTCTGCCGACGCCAAAGCTGGAAGATTGGAAATATACCGACCTCAAAGCGCTGAACGGTGCCGCCTTCGCGCGCCCGGAAGGCGTTAAGGCGGCATCGGAATTGGCCGCGCAACTGGACGCGGATTACCGGCTTGTTTTCGTAAATGGTCATTTGTCGCCGGAACATTCATCGCTTGATGGATTGCCTAAGGGCCTTGCGCTTTTGCCGCTGAGCGAAGCCCTGGCAACAATGCCCGAAATATTAGAGCCACTGATGGCGACCGATGGCGGCGTCATGGGTGATTTGAATGCCGCCTATATAGATGAAGGCGCGGTCATCGTTGCCGAAGGCGCCCTTTCCAGCATTGCCATCGAATACCATATGACCGGCGACGGTGGCGATATGGCGCATGTTCACCCACGCAATATTGTGCTTATGCGGCCGGGCGCGAATGTGACGTTGATTGAGCGCCATAGCGGGGCGGCGAAGGCCAGCTATTTTGCCAATCATGTAACCCTTATCCAATTAGAAGACGGCGCGGCCCTAAATCATGTGAAGCTGTTTGCTGATCCGGCCAAGGCGTTCAATACGTCGCTGACCAATGTGACGGTCGGGCGGGATGCTTGTTATAGGTCTGCGCTTGTCGGCGTCGGCGCTCAATTATTGCGCAACGAAATTCGTATTCAATTGGCCGCCCCCGGCGCCGAAGCGCATCTTGCCGGCGCCTATCTTGCGCGCGCCACCCAACATAGCGACCACACCACGCGCATCGATCATTTGGCGCCCCACACCACCAGCCGCCAGATTTTCAGAGGCGCTTTGGACGGCAAATCACGGGCCGTTTTTCAAGGCAATATCGTCGTTGCTGAAGGCGCGGACGGCGCCGATGGGAGGCTCGCAAATAATACGCTTTTGCTGTCGGAAGGATGCGAAATCGCCAGCAAGCCGCAATTGGAAATTTATGCCGAAGACGTCAAATGCGCCCACGGTTCGACCGTCGGTGAATTGGACGAAGACGCAATGTTCTATTTGCGCTCGCGCGGCATCCCTGAAATCGAAGCCCGCGCCTTGCTGGTCGAAGGCTTTCTTTCCGAAGTTTTCGATGGCTTGGATGAAATTGCCGGCGTTGCTGGGCTGGTCGAAAAGGTCTCGGAATGGCTGGCGGATGGGGGATCGGCAAAATGAACGCCCCGGCAACATTGAAAAGCGATCCTATCTCCGAAGTGGCGGCCAATTCATACGATGTCGATCGCATCCGCGCCGATTTCCCGGCGATGTCGCTGATAATCAATGACCATCCGTTAGTGTTCCTGGATTCCGGTGCCAGCGCCCAGAAACCAGTTCAGGTTCTGGAACGTATGGACCGCGCCTACCGCGAAGAATACGCCAATGTGCACCGGGGGGCGTACCGCCTGAGCGAACTGGCGACGGAAAATTACGAAAATGCGCGGAAAACTGTGGCCAAGTTCATGAACGCCGCCTCGGTCGGCGAAATCGTATTTACCCGCAACGCAACGGCCGCGATCAATCTGGTGGCGTCCAGCTATGGTCGGGCCTTCTTGGCCGAAGGCGACGAAATCATCATTTCCTATATGGAACACCACGCCAATATCGTTCCCTGGCAGATGTTGCGCGATGAAAAGGGCATCGTCATCAAAGTGGCGCCGATCGACGACGACGGCAATTTCCTGATGCAAGAATTTGCCGAAATGTTAACGCCCAAAACCAAGCTCGTGGCCATCACCCACACCTCCAACGTGCTCGGCACCATCACGCCGATCAAGGATATCGCTCAGCTTGCCCACGATCACGGCGCGCTGGTGCTGTTCGACGGGGCGCAAGGCATTGTCCATTGCGGCGTCGATGTTCAAGACGTAGATGCCGATTTCTATGTCTTCACCGGGCATAAGCTCTATGGCCCGACCGGGATCGGGGTTCTCTACGGCAAAAAAGAATTGTTGGAAAAAATGCCGCCCTACCAAGGCGGCGGCGACATGGTTGAATTGGTGACCTTCGAGAAAACAACTTACCGCGAACCGCCGGTCAGGTTCGAAGCCGGCACGCCGCCGATTATCGAAGCGGTCGGTTTGGCGGCGGCCATAGATTACGTCAACGGCATTGGCCTGGAAGCCATCCAAGCCCACGAAGCGGAATTATTGGCATATGCGACCGAACGAATGGGGGCCATGAACGAGCTGCGCATCATTGGTCGGGCGCGGCAAAAATGCGCCATCATCTCTTTTACGTTGGACGGCGTTCATCCGCACGATATCGGCACCATTATCGATAGCCGCGGCGTTGCTGTTCGCGCCGGCCACCATTGCGCCCAACCCTTGATGGACCGATTTGGCGTTGCCGCCACGGCGCGCGCGTCTTTCGCCATGTATAACAAAAAAGAGGAAGTGGACGTGCTGGTTGATGCATTGAATTACGCCAAGGAGATATTCGCCTGATGGAAGACGATATCCGCGAATTATACCAGGAAGTAATCCTGGACCATGGAAAAAATCCAAGAAACTTCCGCCATCCGGAGGACGCGCCCTTGGAAGCCCACGGCAATAATCCGCTCTGCGGCGATAAGTTGACCGTTTACGTCCGCTTGGGCGATGGCGAAAAAATTGAAGACGCCGCCTTCGAAGGAAAGGGCTGCGCTATTTCTATCGCCTCGGCCTCGATGATGACCGATATCGTGCGTGGTAAAAGCGTGACGGAAATGGAAGCCTTGTTCGAAGAATTCCACCAGATGTGCATGGGCGAAGAGGAGGGAGACAACGCCGTCGTCGCCGCTGAGGAATTCGCCGACGATATGGATAAATTGCGGGTGCTTTCGGGCGTTAAGCAATACCCGATGCGGGTCAAATGCGCGACCCTGGCCTGGCATACCATCAATGCCGCCATTCACGGCGACACCGACACTTCTACGGAGTGAGTTTAAGAAAATGAATACGGAAAAAGAACGAGAAGGACTAGACGTAACAATGGATGAGAAAAGTTCCGAAGTAAGCGCGCCTCAGCCGACATCGACGTCATCAGAGCCGTGGCAACAACATCAAGAACCGGACCCTTACGGCGATCCCAACGAGCTAAGCGGTTTGGTCGCCAAGGCTGGAACTTCCAACGAAGCCGGCACCGCCGCACCGTCCCGCGAAGCGCTGGTTGAAGCGATCAAAACCGTTTATGACCCGGAAATTCCGGTCGATATTTACGAGCTTGGCCTGATCTACGAGCTTGATATTGCAGATACCGGCGATCTGAAAATTTCTATGACCCTGACCGCGCCGGGGTGTCCGGTGGCCGGCATATTGCCGCAACAAGTGGCCGATGCAGCCGCTTCGGTGAACGCGACCGGCGCCGTTGAAGTCTATCTGGTGTGGGATCCGCCCTGGGACATGGAAAAGATGTCTGAAGAAGCGAAACTGGCGCTCGGATTTTTCTGAGATATATGAGTGATATGATGAACAAATTGACCAAATCAGAAGCTGCGATAAAATTAACCGATGCCGCCGTTGCGCGGGTAAAGTCGTTGATTGATCGCACCGATAAGCCGGTGCTTGGCGTCCGCGTCGGCGTCACCAACACCGGGTGTTCCGGGCATATGTACCAGGTGGAATTCGCCGAAGACCTACGCCCTATGGAAGACGTCGTCGAACAGGACGGCGTTAAGGTATTTATCGACCCGCTGGCGCTGATGTTTATTTTCGGCAGCACCATGGATTATACCGAAAGCAAGCTGCAATCCGGTTTCGTATTCACCAACCCCAACGTCAAAGGCCAGTGCGGCTGCGGCGAATCCTTCTCCGTCTAGATCATGGCGCGCATTACCTTTGTTGGTGCGGGCGGCAGCGTGCTTGAGGCCGAGGCCGAAATCGGCCAATCGGTGATGATCGCCGCGCAACAGGCCGGCCTCGATATGGAAGGCGCCTGCGAAGGCGTCATGGCCTGTTCAACCTGCCATGTCGTGGTTGACGCCAAATGGTTCGACAAGCTGGCCCCGCCGACGGAAGAAGAAGAATTCATGCTCGATCTGTCTTATGGCTTGCAACGCACGTCGCGGCTCGCCTGCCAGATCCTTATGACCGATGCGCTTGACGGCCTGGTCGTTACCCTGCCGAATGAGTGGCGTAATATGATGATATGATTACCGGATGAACTCCTTAGGCATAGATAAAGCGCCCAAAGACACCCGCGTCGTGGTGGCGATGTCGGGCGGTGTGGACAGTTCCGTCACCGCCGCCTTGCTCGCCGAAGAAGGCTATGATGTGATCGGTATTACCCTGCAACTCTATGATCACGGCGACGCGGTTGAGAGGCCCGGTTCGTGCTGCGCCGGCGTCGATATCCATGATGCGCGGCAAGTTGCGGCCGGCCTCGGCATCCCCCATTACGTTTTGGATTACGAAGATCGCTTCAAAGAAGACGTCATCGATGATTTCGTCGATAGCTATCTTGCCGGCGAAACGCCGATCCCCTGCGTGCGTTGTAACCAAACGGTGAAGTTCAGGGATTTGGTGGCGCGCGCCAAAGAATTAAACGCCGATGCCTTGGCCACCGGCCATTATGTGCGCCGGGTAGACGGCGAACATGGGCCTGAGCTGCATAGGGGCCGGGACGCGGGCAAGGACCAAAGCTACTTCCTGTTTGCGACGACGGGCGAACAACTTGATTTCCTGCGCTTTCCTTTGGGCGGGATGGACAAAGACCAAACCCGCGCCCTTGCCGAACGCTTCGGACTTTCCGTCGCCGCCAAGCCCGATAGCCAAGATATTTGCTTCGTCGCCGGCGGCGATTACGCCGACGTGGTGCGTAAAATGCGCCCCGGCGCTTCAATCCCCGGCGATATCGTCCACATCGATGGGCGCGTCTTGGGCCATCATGACGGCATCATCAATTTCACCGTCGGCCAACGCCGGGGCTTAAATATCGGCGGCGGCGATCCACTCTATGTGGTGCGCCTGGAGGCAAAAAATGCACAGGTTTTGGTCGGGCCGAAACAAGCGCTCGATGAAACCCAGGTCCACATCAAAGAAGTAAACTGGCTCGGCGATGCGCCCTTGGGCGCCGCCGCCATGGATGTGGAGGTCAAACTCCGCTCGGCCCAGCCCTTGATCCCGGCCAGCATCATGGCCAAGCCGGGCGGCACTGCCGAGGCCCAATTGGCAGTGCCGATGGCGGCCGTCGCGCCGGGCCAGGCTTGCGTGTTTTACCAGGGCGAGCGGGTCCTGGGTGGCGGTTGGATCACCGCCGCGCCGAATACGGATTTGGCGGGCGCAAACAGCAAAGCGGCAAACCTTGACAGCGCCGCCCTTGGCGCTTAAACGCCTCATTCCTTGAGTGCCATCGGCGCTTGAAGGTAAAAATATGGCGGAGTAGCTCAGTTGGTTAGAGCACGGGAATCATAATCCCGGGGTCGGCGGTTCGAGTCCGCCCTCCGCTACCATTCTTTTCAATGGCTTAGCTAAATTAGGCTAGGTCGTTTTTTCTTTCTAGCAACCAATTAGCAACCACAATGAGAGATTTCGGGGATATTTTCACCTGATTCTGTTCGCCGTAATTTATCCGGGATTTACCGGGATATTGTGGGATGGGGATTACCGGACCCAATTGAAAGACTATGGTGCCGGCGGGCGCGATTCAATATTTCGCGGAAACGGTCCGAATATAGTCTCTCAACGGTATCGACCCAAAGCGGGCATTAAGCCTCGACGCTGCACAAAGCGGATGTTTCAAATTCCAGTGGCCTGCGCAAACTAGTTTGTTGGGTTCAGAGCCACTTATTTCAGATATTTTTCGACGGTAGCCAAAACTTCGGGGATTTTGAATGGTTTGGTAATATATTCCTCAAACCCTGCCTGGTGGCCTCGTTCGATCTCATGGGTCATAGCGGCAGCGGTGATGGCGATGACGGGAATAATTTTGGTCTTTTTGTTCGACCGTAGTTTCTCTAGTGCTTCAACACCGTCGATTCCTGGCAGGTTGATGTCCATGAGAATGAGATCGGGCATTTGGCTTTTTGCAATATCCAGACCAGCTTCCGCATCGGGCGCCGACAGCATTGTTAAATTAGGAATGTTGCCGATCACTTCCTTCATCAGGCTTAGGTTGGGTGAATTGTCTTCAATATAAAGAAGCGTTCGGCATTGATTGTCGGGGATTTCGCCAATTTCTACAGAACCAATTGCTTCAATGGCGTCCCCGTGGGTTAGTGATTGATCTTCTGAAATAGGAAACTCAACCCAGAAGGTGCTGCCAACGTTTTCTTCGCTCTCATAACCGATGCGCCCTCCGAGCAAATTCATGATCTTTTTTGTTATCGTCAGGCCGATACCTGTGCCTTCTATTTCTCCAGCTTCCAAACCAAGCCGGTTAAATGGCTCAAACAATCGGCCCTGCTTATCTTTTGCAATGCCCTTGCCGGTATCTACAACACTAAACCTCTGGAAACCGTCGCCTGCCAATTCGGAAGTTATCGTGACCGAACCCGCTCGGCGATTGTATTTGATGGCGTTGGACAA
>JABMOP010000422.1 GCA_013204125.1 Rhodospirillales bacterium
GTACAATGGCCATCCAGACTACCGCGATCTAAACCCAATGCTGGACGGGACAAGCGTCGCCGTCATCGGCATCGGCAATGTGGCGCTGGACATCTGCCGGGTGCTGGCCAAAACAACGACCGAAATGCGCGATTCAGACATTTGCGACCACGCCCTGGTCGCAATCCAGGCGGCATCATTGTCCAACCTTCATATGTTCGGCCGGCGCGGCCCGGTCGAAGCCGGCTTCACGCCGAAAGAGCTGGGAGAAGTGCGAGAACTGGAACGCTGTGCCGTCATCGTCGATGGCGGTCAAATTCCAGATCGTGTGGACGGCGATTTTGACGGGCGGGAAAAAGGCATCAAGGAAAAGAACCTGACCTTGCTGCGCGAACTTGCCGCCCAGGACAAACCGGAAAAGCCGATAAAAATGAATATTCAGTTTTATGCAGCGCCTGAAGAAATTTTAGGGACCGACAGGGCCGAAGGCCTTCGCCTGCAACGCACCGAAGTGGTTGACGGCCGCGCGCAAGGCACCGGCGAATTTTTCGACGTTCCCTGTTGCTCGGTCGTGACCGCCATCGGCTATCAAGCATTGCCGCCGGCGGGCGTGCCGGTCGACGGCATCACCGTCGCCAACGAAGCGGGATTTGTCGAAGATAATCTTTATGTGGTCGGCTGGGCGAAGCGCGGTCCAAGCGGCACCATCCCCACCAATGGACCCGATTCCCGCGACGTGGTTGATTTATTGGTCGGCAAATTGGACGGCGCCGACAAGCCGGGCGGCGACGCCATTGATAAATTGTTGAGCGAACGCGGCGTAGAAGTGGTTGACTACAACGGCTACAAACTCATCACCGCGGCCGAAGTCACGCGCGCCACGGGTGGCCGTCCGCAGGAAAAATTTGCGCGTATCGAAGAGATGTTAGCCATCGCTAAAGGCGGCTAGCCGATAATTACTCCAAGGAGAGGGACGTAAACATGCTCGATCTATATTTTTGGGTCACAGACAATGGCTATAAGGCACGGCAAGGGATGGAAGAATCCGGCCTCGACCATAACCTCAAGCCCGTCAATATTTCCAAGGGCGAACAGCGCTCGCCGGAATTTATGAAGATCAGCCCGGGCCATAAAATCCCGGCGCTGGTCGATAGCGATGGCCCCGGCGGCCAGACCGTATCCTTGTTCGAATCCGGCGCCATTTTAAAATACCTCGCAGAAAAATCCGGCACCGGGCTCTACCCCAATGATCCGGTCGAGCGCGTGATGGTCGATCAATGGCTGTTTTATGGGTCTGCGACGTTCACCACCCACGCCCAACAACTGGGCCTTTTCACCAATCGCTTCCCCGAAGACGTGCCGGCGGCGAAAAAACATTATCAGGACCAGTATCTGGATATGTGCGGTATTTTCGACAAACGCCTCGGCGACACTCAATTTTTGGCGGGCGGCACTTACACGATCGCCGATATTTCCATCTATCCCGACATCCACCAGCACGAATATCTCGGCATGTCGCTGGATGATTTCCCAAATCTAACCCGCTGGCACGATGAAATTACGGCGCGCCCCGCCGTTCAACGCGCCTGGGGGCCATACGAATAAAAGCTCTTCCCTAGAGGCTGCCCAAGATTTCCAACGCCCGGGTCCATGACTTGGCGGCGACGGCTTCGTCATAGGCCGCTGGGTTGGTCGGCTGCATGAAACCATGCTTGGCTCCGGGATAGATCGTAACCTCGGCGCCGTCCATAGATGCGAACGCGGCTTGCACCAATTCAATTTCGTCCATTGGGGCGGCCGCGTCTTCATCACCCCAGTGATAGCTTAGCGGCAATTGACGTCGCCGGCTTCTGCCAGCAGAGGGCTGATTTTGCCTGAATGAAAGGCGATGCCGGCATCAATGCCGAGCCGCGCCGCGCCCAAAAATGCGTAAGCGCCGCCAAAACAAAACCCCATGACCGCCACCTTGCCGTTGCATTGGGGGCGGGATTTCAAATCGTTCAGCAGCATTTCGAGATCGCTTACATTGACGGCCTGATCGACCCGGCCCATACGGGCAAAGGCGCGGTCGCGGGCGTCTTCCTGACCTTCCAAATTGCCGGAATCTTCATCGCGCCAAAAAGGATCGGTCGCTGAAACCACATAGCCTTCTGCCGCCAATTTGTCGGCCCAATCAACAATGTCCGAGGCAACGCCGATGATCGAGGGGATAATGACGACGCCCGGTCCGCTGCCGCTTGCCGGCGTCGAAATATAAGTTGGAATGGCGCCGCCGTCAGCGGCGGAAACTGTGGTATATTCGCTCGGCATGATTGAATGCTCCTTGTTTGAGTTGGTGTCTTGCAGGGACCCCGTGCCCTATCCTCGCAATTTTGCCGTCGGCCCTTTGAAGACGAGAAACAATACCAAGAGCACGGTCACGACGATCAGGCCGCCGCTGATCGGGCGGGTGATAAAGACAGTAAAGTCCAGATCGTTGGCGGTGAGGCCGTTGCGTAAATTTTCTTCCAAAAGAGGCCCGAGCACGAGGCCGAGGACAATCGGCGCCATGGGGAAACCGAAACGCATCATAAGAAAGCCGACGACGCCGATAACGATGATCGACGAAACTTCGAAGGCGGTGCCGTTAACGGCAAAACCGCCCGCCGCCGACAGGACGGCAACCACCGGGATCAGCGTATGATTGGGAATACGCACCACCCAGCGCAGCAACCCGCGCGCGCTGAGCCCGAACAACAGCATCAGGATATTGGCGAAGCCCATGGCAAGGATCATGAACATGAACTTGTTGCCGTCGTCGCGGATAAAAAACGGGCCGGGATCAATCCCCTGGATGATAAGGGCGCCGATCAGCACCGCCGTCACCGGATCGCCGGGAATGCCGACCGTCAGAAGCGGCACCATACCGCCGCCGGTAACGGCGTTATTGGCGGTTTCGGCGGCGATGACGCCTTTTTCTTCGCCCTCGCCGAAATGGTCGCCTTTTTTGGCCGTGCGCGCCGCTTCGCCAAAGCTCACCCAGGCGGCGATGTTGGGGCCAAGGCTCGGCAAAATTCCGATGAAGGTGCCGATGACGGCGCTTTTTAGGATGAGCCACTTATTCCGCAAAAATACCGGGATTACCTCGCGCAGGCGGAATTCCTTCTGCGGCGGCAACATGGTTTCCGAGGTGTAGACTTCCTGCGCCTTGGATAATAGCTCGGTGATGCTGAAAAGACCGAGGAGCGCCGGGATCAGCGGTACCCCGCCCAACAGATCGATGGTGCCAAATGTCAGGCGCTGGCCGCCGAGGACGGGATCAATGCCGACCGTGCTGGCGATGATGCCAATCAGCGCGGCGGCGACACCCTTGACCAGCGATTCGCCGGCCACGGCGGCGACCGCGAAGATACCGAGAAGCGCCAGGCTGAAATATTCCACCGAAGTAAATTTTAGCGCCACCTTAGCCAGATTGGGCGCCAGGGTGGCGAGGACGATGACGGAAAAGATACCGCCGATGAAGGAGCAAATGACGGCCAGGCTGACCGCTTCATCGGCGCGGCCTTTTTTGGCCAGCATATAGCCTTCGATGGACGTCGCCGCGTTGGCCGACGTTCCCGGCGTATTGATGAGGATGGCGGGAATGGAGCCGGCGAAATAGCCGGCCGTATAGGCCCCAAGCAGGAGCGCCATGGCGTGGCCGAAGCTCATATCGAATGTAATCGGGGTCAGAACGGCGAGCCCGGCAATGACGGTGACGCCTGGGGCCGCGCCGAATATCAGACCGGCGATGACACCAATCACCAGAAGCGCCAGGACACCCGGCTCGGTCAAAAGGTTCAGCGCCCAGAAAAAATCTTCTGTGGATATTAGATCCATTCGGGCAACAATATTTCAAAGCCGAGCCTGAAGATCGAATAGATGACCAGGGATACGGCGAGGGGGGTGACGATAAGCTGGGTGCGGCTACGCGCGCCCAACAGATACATGGACACCAAAACCACGACCCAGGTACTCAGGCGAAAATCGACAAAGGTGAAGGTGAAAAAATAGACGAGGAACGCAATGACCAGACCAAGAACGCGGACATCGCCAAGTTTGGGTAGAGATTTATATCCGACGACGACCCCCTTGACCAATAAAAATAATCCGCACAACGCCAGCATGATGCTGGCCGCGACCGGGAAAAAACGGGCGGTCAGCAATTCGTCGGGCGAGGTATCTATCTGCCACGAAAAATAGGTCATCACAGCGCCCGCCACGATGAGGAGCGATCCGGTCAGAATGTCGGGATGGCGGACTAATGGCATTTGATTTTATGGAATTCCATGGACGAAAGGGGAGACGCACCCGGCGCCCGGCGACGGCTCTAATTTGCCGAGACGCCGGGCGCCGGATGCGAGTTCTTTAACCGACCGGGCTAGGGTTTCAGAGGGCGTTTGAGCAAACCCACTTCTTTGAGGCCCACCGTATACATTTTCACGGATTCCTTAAGATCCTCCGTCGCGCCTTTTGGCCCTTTGTAATCGGGCGTGAACGAGAACTTATTCAACGTTGCAATGAACGAAGGCGAAGTAGCGACCGTCTTCAAGGCGACGACCAACTTGTCAACCGCGGCTTTTGGCGTCTTCAAGGGCGCATACAATCCCCACCAGGAATAGGCCACCAAATTAAAGCCCTGTTGCTTCAGGGACGGCACCGATGGCGCGTAGCTCCACGGGCCGTCGGAGGTCACACCGATCGGCGTATAGTCGCCCTTACCAATTCCGTCTTTTACCTGCCCCGGGATACGGCTGGCGCCGAACATGATGAATTCGACTTCTTTGGACAGCAATTTGGTGATTGCCCCCTGGCCGCCGCGGTTGCCGATATGGATAAGTTTCAGACCATTATTCTTGGCGAAGATCGCGCCGGCCAGATGCACCGAAGAGCCGGTTCCGACGGTGGTGTATTTGGTGCCCGGATGCTCCTTCAGGAAGGCGACGAGCTCCTTCACCGATTTGTATGGTGCATCATTACGCCCCGCCATGCCCATGGGCAAATTGGCGATCTTGCCGATCGGAATGAAGCTTTTGTGGGTGTAGCCTGTATCGTTGGCTTGCGTGGTGGAGCCAAGCGTGCCGTCGGATCCCATGACCAAGGTGTATCCGTTGGGCCGGGCGCGCGAAGCCTGCGCCGTGCCAACGGCGCCGCCGCCGCCGCCGATTGACTGGGTCACGACACTAACGCCCAAGGCTTTCGCCAAATCCTTGGCAACCAATTTGGACAATGTATCGGTCACACCGCCAGCCCGGAAAGGCACAATTATTTTGATCGGCTTGTCGGGATATTCGGCCCGCGCCATTTCGGCGCCGGCCACCAAAAACACCGCGCCAAGTGCAACCGCACCGGCAAATTTCTGAGTTTTAGATTTGAGCATATTAAATCCTCCCATTGATCGGTTTTGATGTTTTACACGCCTGCCAACCAAGCAAACCGCGCCCCTCCCAGGATGCTAACAGACAAACCCCGCTCTATGAAATCAAAAAAGGCGGCGTTTGTGGCTTTTTCGCAAAACGAGCGTCGTCCAACCATTGACTTCGATGCGGCGTTCCATATTCAAGCCGAAACCCCGGTGCGCGGCGGCGACGCGGGGCGCATCCTCTGTCAGCAAGCCCGATAGGATAGCCGCGCCGCCGGGCGCCAGATGGCGGGCCAAATCACCAGCCATCCGGCACAGGGGCCGGGCCAGGATATTGGCGGCAATCAGACCGAATTGGCGGCTGCCGATTTCCCGGTGCCGATAGCCGGGGGCAATGATCGCCCGCACCAAATCGCGTGCCCTATTTTTTTCAATATTTTCCCTAGCTGTCGCCACCGCCACCGGGTCAATATCGGCGGCGAGAACGGGTGTTCGCCATTTTTTGGCAATCGCCAGGGCCAGGACGGCCGAGCCGCAGCCCATATCCAGCGCTGTTCCGGAAGGCGCTTGGCGCAATGCGTCGATGCCTAAAAGGCAGCCCATGGTCGAGCCGTGATCACCGGTGCCGAAGGTCCTGCCCGCCGGCACGCGAAGCCCCATTTTTGCCATGGGCACGACGCCTTCGAAGTCCGATCCATAGATAAAGAACCGTCCGGCGTTGATCGGTGGAAATTGGCGGATATTATCGGCCAGCCAATCGCGTATTTGTTCGCGCGCAACGCTCGCCTTGGGAACCAGGGTTCCGGTCGCCTGCGCGGTTGCCCGCATCGCCCGTTCAATCGCTTCCAAATCGGGAAGATGGGGGGCAAATCCGGTAATTTGCGCAACGACCGCGTCTTCCAGCGCCGTCCAGGCGACCGATTCGACAAACGGCTCCAACGCTTCGGCATAGGCGTTGCCGGCGTCTTTCGGCACGCTGAGCGAAACACGAAAAAAATCAGGCTGGTTCGACAAAACTGTCGATCACTTTTTTGATGCCGGCTTTCTCGAACGCCACTTGCAGTTTGTTGCCATCGGCGGCCAGCACCTTGCCGTAGCCGAATTTTTGATGAAATACGCGGGCGCCTTCGGCAAAGGTGGAATTTGTCTGGGACGCCGGCACCAACCAGGCTTCGCCTTCAATCACGGTGCCGTCGCTTGCATGGCCGCGGCGCTTCGGAGATTGCTGGGGGCCGTCGAATTTGAACGCGCCGGGCGCTTCGCGAAACCCACCCCTTTTTTCGCCGAGGCCGCCGGCGAAGGGATTATCGCCATTTTCCTCGACGTGTTCGGCGGGCAGCTCGTTGATAAAGCGCGACGGCAGCGCATTTTGCCACTGATTATAAATACGCCGGTTGGCGGCGAAGGTAATGGTCGCTTCGATACGAGCGCGGGTTAGCCCGACATAGGCGAGCCGGCGCTCTTCTTCCAGCCCCTTCAAGCCTTCTTCATCGAGGCTGCGCTGATGCGGAAACAACCCTTCTTCCCAGCCGGGCAGAAACACCGTATCAAACTCCAAGCCCTTGGCCGCGTGTAGGGTCATCAAATTAACTTTGGCGTCGCTGGTGTTTTCCGTCGTTTCCATGACAAGGGAGACATGTTCCAGAAACCCTTGCAGGTTTTCGAACTCTTCCAGCCCGGAAACCAATTCCCGTAAATTTTCCAGCCGTCCCGGCGCTTCGGGTGTTTTATCGTGCATCCACATTTCCGTATAGCCGCTTTCTTCCAATATCACGGCGGCAAGCTCGGCGTGGGGCAGGCTCTCCAAATTGGACCGCCAGCGTTCGAAATCTTCGATCAAGGATGACAGGGTGGAACGCGCCTTTGGCCGCAATTCATCGGTTTCTGAAATCAGCCGTGCCGCATCATAGAGCGGTATTTGGTTGGCGCGGGCCAGATGATGCACGGCTTGTAAGGTGGCCTGGCCGAGCCCACGCTTCGGCACATTAACAATACGTTCGAACGCCAGGTCATCGTCCTGGCTCATGACCACCCTTAGGTAAGCAATCGCGTCGCGGGCTTCCTGGCGCTCATAAAATCTTGGGCCGCCGATCACGCGGCAGGGAATGGCAAGGGTGAACAGCCGCTCTTCAAAGGCGCGGATCTGAAATCCGGCGCGCACAAGCACCGCCATCTGATCCAGGTCGCAGCCTTTGGATTGGCGCGCTTCAATTTCATCGCAAATGACGCGGGCTTCTTCTTCGCCGTCCCAGACACCCCGCAACCCAACCTTTTGGCCTTCTTCGGTGCCGGTCCACAAAGTCTTGCCCAAACGTCCTTCGTTATGGGCTATCAGGTGCGAAGCGGCGGCCAGGATATGCGGGGTCGAACGATAATTCTGTTCCAGGCGAACAATTGTGGCGCCTTTGAAATCTTTCTCAAAGCGCAGGATATTGCCGACCTCGGCGCCGCGCCAGGAATAGATGGATTGGTCGTCATCGCCGACGCAGCAGATATTGCGGTGTTCCGCCGCCAACAGCCTCAGCCATAGATACTGTGCAACATTTGTATCCTGATA
>JABMOP010000423.1 GCA_013204125.1 Rhodospirillales bacterium
GACCTGTCGGTACATTCGCAGGCGCATTTAAACAAGGTGGCGAGGCAGCTCAATGAGCGTCCTCGCAAGACACTAGAGTTTGCAACGCCAGCAGAGAGATTTAACGAATGTGTTGCGTTGACCGGTTGAGGTCGCACTCATTATGCGGACATTTTCTCGGTGCGCAACTTGCGGGCGTCCCGATGCCCGCCTATAAAGCGGGAACGGGCGGCAAGGGCCGCATAACCCAAGGACGAACGCGCTTTACATGTATCTGGTCACCGGCGCTGCCGGGTTCATAGGCTCCAACCTTGTTGAAGCCCTGGAGCGAGAGGGTGCATCCGGGATCGCCGTCTGCGACACCCCCAGCGATGACGGAAAATGGCGTAACCTGGCCAAACGCAATCTTGGTCCGATTGTCGAGTCCGGCCAATTGCTCGAATTTCTAGGATCATCGGCCGGCGATATCGAAACCATTTTCCATATGGGCGCCATATCATCGACCACCGAAACCGATCTCGAATTGCTGGACGCGGTGAATGTTCGCCTGCCGACCGAATTGTGGGATTGGTGCGCCAAGCAGGGTGTCCCTTTTATTTATGCGTCTTCAGCGGCGACCTACGGGGATGGCGCCGCCGGTTTCGATGATGATTGGTCTTTGGCTGCCCTGGCCGAGCTTAAGCCCTTGAACGGTTACGGCCGCTCCAAAAACAAATTTGATCAAAAAGTCGCCGCCTGGGTGGCCGAAGGCGCACCTACGCCTCCGCATTGGGCTGGCTTGAAATTTTTTAACGTCTATGGCCCCAACGAATATCATAAGGGCGGCCAGCGTAGCGTGGTGCCGCAAATTCATGAGCAGGTGAAGGCGAGCGGCGTTGCGCGGCTGTTCAAATCGCATAACCCGGATTACCCCGACGGCGGCCAGTTGCGGGACTTCATCTGGGTCGGCGATTGTGTCGATGTTATGCTGTGGCTTGCGCGTAACCCGGACGTCAACGGCATATTCAATTGCGGAACCGGCAAGGCGCGGACCTTTATCGATCTCGCTAAGGCGGTGTTTGCCGCCCTCGGTAAAGAGCCGAATATCGAATTCATCCCGACGCCGGAAAATATTCGTGATAAGTATCAATACTTCACCGAAGCCAGCATGGACCGGCTTCTAAGCGCCGGATACGACGCCGGGTTCACGTCACTGGAAGACGGCGTCGCCCGCTATGTTCAGGAATTTTTGGCCAAGGACGATCCCTTTCTTTGAGGCCCTGGCCCGGCCATTGGATGACGCATGATTACAGCCATTCCATTTCCCAGTATTGACCCGGTCTTGATTGCGATTGGGCCGTTAGCCATCCGCTGGTACGCGCTTGCCTACATTGCCGGGCTGTTGCTCGGATGGAAATATGTCAAAATTTACGTTGCCAAGCCGCCGGGCGCCATGCAGGAAAAAGACATTGACGATTTTCTTGTCTGGGCGACCCTCGGCGTGGTGCTGGGGGGGCGCATTGGATATGTGGTGTTCTATAACGGCGAATACTATCTTTCCAATCCGCTCGCCATTTTGAAGGTCTGGCAGGGCGGCATGTCCTTCCATGGCGGCGCCTTCGGCATGATCGCCGCGGTGTATTTGTTTGCCCGCAAACGGGGGCTTGCGCTGCTCGGCGTTGGCGATGCCATCGCTGTCGCCGCCCCGGTCGGTTTGTTTTTCGGTCGCCTCGCTAATTTCATCAACGGCGAATTGTTCGGGCGCGTGACCGATGTCCCCTGGGCCATGGTGTTCCCCCATGGCGGGCCCAATCCCCGCCATCCGAGCCAGCTTTACGAGGCTTTCCTCGAAGGGCTGGTCTTGTTTGTGCTTCTCTATTTTCTGGCGCGGAACGAAAAGATCAGGAATCGGCCGGGCGTTCTCGCCGGTGTGTTTTTTATTGGCTACGCGATATCGCGGGCGCTGGTCGAACTCGTTCGCCAGCCCGATATCCAGATTGGGTTCCTTGCCGGTGGCTTCACCATGGGGCAGTTTTTGTCGCTGCCGTTTTTGCTGCTCGGCATATATTTGTTGGTTCGGCGGCCCGGGCACTCGGCTTGACGGCGCTGGCACAACATTTGGCGGAACGTATCCGCGCCGAAGGCCCGCTCTCCGTTGCCGATTATATGACCGAAGCGCTGACCCATCCCGATCATGGCTATTATATGAGCGGCGACCCGCTCGGCCGCGCCGGTGATTTTATCACTGCGCCCGAAGTGAGCCAGATGTTCGGCGAGTTGATCGGGCTTTGGTGCGCCCATCAATGGACCGAGATGGGCAGCCCGCCGGACATCAAAATAGTTGAACTTGGGCCGGGCCGTGGAACCTTGATGGCTGACGCGGTGCGCGCCGGAACGGGGGTTCCGGGTTTCTTGGAAGCCGCTGCCGTGCATCTCATCGAAGCCAGCCCGGCGCTTGCCAAGCGGCAAAAGCGAAGCCTGTCTACGTTGTCGGTCGCGATCAATTGGCACCCGTATTTCGAAGACGTGCCGGGCGGGCCGCTGCTGGTGATCGCCAACGAATTCCTGGACGCCCTTCCGATACGGCAATTTGTCCGCACCGATAGCGGTTGGAGCGAACGCTGCGTCGATTTGGATGCAGAGGGATGCCTGATCTGGAGCGAAATTGAAGGGCCTGCGCCGACGCCGTTGCCGGCGCATGCCGCCACCGCATTGGTGGGGGACATAATCGAAATTTCGGAACCACGGGATCGGCTTGCCGCCCAAATCGCCGGCGCCATTCGAGGCCATGGCGGGGCGGCATTGTTCGTCGATTACGGCCATACGCAAAGCGCCCCCGGTGATACGCTCCAAGCCGTCAAAGGCCATCGCTACCACGATGTGTTGGCCGATCCTGGGGACGCCGATGTAACCTCGCATGTGGATTTCGAAGCCTTGGGCGCAATTGCGCGCGCCGCCGGTACAGCCGTATCGGGGCCGGTCACGCAGGGCGCGTTCCTTACTTCGCTCGGTATCGAGGCCCGCGCCGACCAATTGTCGGGCGGCGCAACCCCACGCCAGACCGGCGAAGTTCTGGCAGGCTTGAAGCGATTGATCGCGCCCAGCGAAATGGGCACTCTGTTTAAGGTTTTGGCTATTACCCAAACGGATTTGCCGCTGCCTGAAGGGTTTCAAAATCGAGGGTTTTAAATGATCGCCAATGAAGAACTGGATCGATTGCCGGGTCTTGCGCACGGCTTTTTCACCCGCGCCGGCGGTGTAAGCGACGGCCACTTTGCGTCTCTCAATTGCGGTTTCGGTTCCGGTGATGATCTGGATAACGTCGCAGAAAACAGGCGCCGGGTGCTCGGCTTGCTTGGCGCACCCGACGCCCAACTGATCACCGCGTATCAGCAACATACCAATACAGCCATCGAAGTGGATGCCCCCTGGGCGCCCCAAGACCCGCCGATCGCCGATGCGATGGCCACCCGCCGACGAGGCGTCGCGCTTGGCATTCTTTCGGCCGATTGCGCGCCGGTGCTGATGGTTGATAGCGACGCTGGTATTATCGGCGCCGCCCATGCCGGATGGCGCGGCGCGTTGGACGGCATTACAGATTCTTTGGTCGATCTGATGGAACGCATGGGCGCCAAGGCGGACAATATCACAGCGGTGATCGGCCCCTGTATCGCCCAAATATCCTACGAGGTTGGGCCTGAATTTTACGACCGCTTCCACGGAAACGATCTGGCTAATGACAAGTTTTTTGATCCCTCGGCACAAGACGGCCATTGGATGTTCGATCTTTCGGGCTATGTGGCACTCCGCCTTGAAAGCAGATCGGTTGGCCGCACCTCGCAGATGGGCCTCGATACTTGTGCCGAAGATCAGCCCTTCTTCAGCTATCGCCGGGCGACGCTGTTGGGCGAAAAACAATATGGCCGCGCCATATCCGCTATTATGCTTATCGATTAAAATCACCAGTGATTGGATTGGCCGATGCCGTACATGGTCCTTTTGATTATGTTTTCTCTTGCTCTGATGTTGTTCACCTGTGCGTTGTAGCGGGCTCAAATTTGCGCGGCTCGGGGCGGCGGTTTTGGCCGCGCTAATCCTTGTTGCCTGCGGCGAACTTCCGAAACCTTTCGCCCATACCGGGCCAGGGACGCAAAACCCGCTCTTAATTTTAGATGGCAGCGGCGGCCTAAATGTTTCAGCTGGGCCAAATGTGCCCGAAGTTTTAACCGGGCCTTTGGTTCAGGCCACTCTGGTTGCGCTTACCAACGCCCATATTCCGGCCCAAGCGGGCGGGGATCGGCCCAACAGCTATCTTTTGATAAGCAACGTGACCATCGATCCAGGAAAATCAGGACAAGCGGAAACGGCGCGCCTCGCTTGGCGTCTTTCAGATCCCCGTGGCAGACTCCTTGGTGAATTTTCAGAAACCATTACCGGAGATCGCGCCGGATGGTTGACTGCCCAGGATGCCGGCTTGGACATTATTGCTGAGGCCGCCGTTGGCCGGATTGCCAAATTTCTAGCCGCCGATGCGGTGACGGCGGATAAGACGGCACCGATATCCGGCCCCGCCCGCGTCACGTTTTTTATTGCCGGTGTCGATGGCGCGCCGGGCGATGGCAACGCTTCACTGGCGGCGGCGCTGGTGCGGGTGATTAAAAATGCGGGCGCCGACATTGCCGATTCGCGCGATTCCGCGACCCATCTGGTTAACGGCTTAGTGCGGACCGGCGCAGCGGCGGCGGCCCCTGACGCAAATATTTTGCTTTCCATAGATTGGATTGTCTCGACCGGCGACGGCGCTGAATTAGGCCGGGTCAAACAAGCGAACCAAGTTCTCCTGCCGCAGATTTCCGGGCGTTGGGGCGGGTTGGCCCTCGTTATTGCCGCAGGTGCAGGCCAAGGTATATTCGAAATTTTGGCCGGCTCAAATGCGAATTCAAACGTCGGTAAGCGGCTCAAAATTGCGGACCAATAGAGGGCATCAAATGTCCAAATTTGACGGGCGTTTACAGCCAACTGACTCACTGTTAAATAAGAACGCGCGCGTAGCCGGATAGAATTCTCGCCGAAAATTTTCCCGGCAGCCGATCGATTGAGGGGCCCGAACGGATGAAAGTCCTTAGTTGCAATAGTAACCGTCCAATTGCCGAAGCGATTTGTGCCTACCTCAATATCTCCCTTACCAGCGCCAGTGTGCGCCGCTTCTCCGATATGGAAGTTTTCGTCGAAATTAATGAAAATGTTCGTGGTGAAGACGTTTTCGTAATCCAGTCC